>NZ_BEWW01000169.1 GCF_002933955.1 Prevotella sp. MGM2 | reverse complement strand
ATTTCGGCTTGACCCAAAACTTCCTTGTAGTATACTATGTACGCATACTTGAACTCTATAACGCGAAAAACGGAATTGTCTTGGTTGTTATAATAAATCACCTTACCGCTTATAGCTTTGAAAGGGTTGTTCACCATCGCTTCAAGGAGAAGGGTCTCCTTTGTGGATTCAATGGTGATTGTAATACGGCCACCGATGACATTTGTCACTGGCCTTCCTTTATTGTCTGTCTTACGGTTGAATTCAATGTGTGAAGAAATCACGTCCATTTCCTTACCTTGAAAGCGCACGGTCGCTCGTAGTCCTGCCATACCAATTGTAGTTTTAGTGATAAAAACCAAGACTTGATGGTTGTCCTGATTAAAGCAGAAGACCGCTTTCGGAGGAAAATGAGGATGTAATGTCTGCAAAATTAATCTATTTCATCGAATGAACCAAATTTTAGTGGATTTTATTTTGTTAAGATTGCGATTTATAATGGTTTAAGCAGGTTTGTCACTATCCTGTAATAAATTTGCACTATAGTGCAATACTTGAGATATACCTGACCCGATGATAACAGTGGGTGGATGATTGCAATAATTCTGGAAGTCCATCCTGGCATTGCAACGGGTCTGCCAATTCCGCATCATCAAACAAGTACGCTTGTCATTGTAGTTATTATGCGGTCAGCTACGGAGACTTTTATGTAAATTCACTCTGTTCCGATCCATGTTGCCAGTCCTTTTACCTTACGGGTTTTCAGTATTGTTGAAAATATATGTCAGTCCCGAGGTTGAAAGGTCTTAGAATACTGATATTTCAGTCAGAATCCTTAATAGTTGGTAATAATAGGCTGTCCAACATGTTTTCGTGTTTGCATACGGCAAGAGGTTTTGAAGAGGCACGCCATCAGCTCTGCCAATATGTCCAAAACAGAAGTTTACTGGTATAAGATAGATTATAATTGCTTTTATATAATCTCATCACACTATGGGTAACAAACTTATTTTAAGTTAATTTGCATCAATCCTCCCAATGCAGATAATCTTTCATTACTTTCATATTGTTTTATAAGAAAACATAGCATTAATTGTTACGCGTCCCTACCGTCTACAACCGTGGCTTTAGAGGACGGCTAATCAATTTTATCCCCTATAAACTTGTGAGTTATGAAGAAAAACGCTACCTTTGCACATTATAGAATTGCGGTTAAACGCATATTGTTGTATAATATACTGAATTTGAAGAAGTTAATATCAAATATTTATCACCTTGCTTTTGGCGAGGAGGTTCGTGTCAATGACATGGATTTTGATGGCACTATTCGTGTGGCGGCTGGTGACCCTACATTGAGTGTCCCTACATTGAAGGGGCTTGAAATGTTGCCAGATAGAGTGTTGTACGGGAATTCAATGATGGATATTTCAAAGTATAAATATGCAGCCACTCCACTGATATATACTGTTGAGGGATCATCCATGTCTCCCGAAGGTATCTCTAATGGCGATAAGTTATTGTGCAGAATAGTAGATAATGACACTATAAAGAATATTGGTAAAGGGAAATTTGTAATCATTGCCGTAGATCCAGAATATTATCAGGCTAAAAATAAAGAACTGAAGTACGACTACAAATTGCGTCATACCCTATTTAGAGTACCGTTAGGTGCTTCATGCGACGAATTAATCGACTCTTTGAAAAAAGTTACCAGCAGTATCTTTTTAGAAGAGAATCAAGAAAACTTAAGGATCAAATATGATGAGGTTGTTAAGTTTTATGGGAATCAAAGAGAACTTATGCTGTCAGTCACATATCGTAAAGGAAACTTACGTTATTCATTTCATCCAATTGATTTAATAAAGTACGTTGCTGAGTATGTACTAAAGCATAATGGAGAAGGCTGGATTGCAAAAAAACTTGAATAGAAATGTCAGAAATAGATTGTGTCAATCTACTTGCATTCATCCAATTTATAGTTGCTTTTGACTTTGGATTGTACTATTTTGATGATAAGCATACGTTAGCTAAGATATATCGCAAATATCAATCCGATTTAAGGTCATCTACACAAGCTATCTTGACTCTTGCCGATGATAAGATAAAAGCGACTTTAAATAGTGATAATGAGGAATGTATGTTAAAAGGTGCATATTTGGATAAAACCTATCGCCGTTTAAAATATCTGACTGATGAAGGTCGTCTTTTAGAAGGATGTGGCTTTATTGGGTTGTATGCTGGACTGTATGGTTTTTTATGCTTATTTTGTATAGGAATATTTAAATCACAGTATGATGCACCCGCAAAGGCTTATATCTTAGTGATATCCCAGATAATTTTAGCTGTTGAGCTGCTTATAGCGATATATAATTTTATTCAGGAGGATTGTAGTAAATACAGTAGAAACATATGGTCAAACATAAGACTCATTATATGTATTATACTGTTTGCTGCGGGACTATTGTACTTTGATTGCACTTATAAGTTTTTCTCGGAATTTGAGTTGCCTTTTACCGTTATAAGTCTGCTTGTATTGCTATTTCCCTTCATTCTTTTTGTGGGACATATAGTAGTCACTCGCATTGTAGTAAATATTCTGAAACTAAGATGTAGATATTATATAATTCAGTTAGACACACTTCTAACGGAGGAAAACAACCACCATACTCAGATATTCACAAAATAACACTCAAGC
>NZ_BEWW01000168.1 GCF_002933955.1 Prevotella sp. MGM2 | reverse complement strand
CCCGTGACCCCATGCGTGACAGGCATGTATTCTAACCAACTGAACTAACGCACCTCTTTTCTTATTTTCGAGTGCAAAGATAACACCTTTTTCATTACCTACAAAATTTTTCAAGCATTTTTTACAATATTTTTCTGTAAAAGGTCTATATCTTCATACTTATCTCCCCACCGATGCCAGTCTTTCAATGTGGCAGTCAGCGTGTATCCGACTGAAAGAAAGGTTTTTCGACAACGCTCATTATACTGTGCAGACACCAAGGCATATAACATACGCAAATGTAAATAACGACGGGCATACACTTCAAGGGATTTGAGCGCAGAGCGACCATATCCACAACCACGACATGCGGCGGAAAGGGCTATCCCGACTTCCGCACGGCGGTCGAGAGCGGAATAATTTGTCAGATCCACTAATCCGACGGGGTTTTCCTGACCGTCAGCCTCCACGACCAAACGCAACTCGCCGTCACGAAAAAAGTCCTGAGGCTGCGCGGCTATGTACTGCCGCAAGGCAAAACGGGAATAATGCATGGGAGCAGATCCGACATCCCAAAGGGAACGGTCATTCTCCAACTCATAGAGCCAGTCCAAATCTTCCGGTTCAAGGGCACGGAGTTTTATGTCGGGCAAGGAAGTTCTTAATTCTGACATTGCCGAAAAACTTACATTTTCGTATCTTTGAACGTATTTTCGTTAACAGGCTTTACAGGCCAACAGAAAACAGAAGCCACTGCGACTATCAGAAGACAATACTTGGGAGTTGGCGAATAGCTTGTGCCATAATAAAGCATCGCATTGCACCATAGGGCGGATGCCAAAACGCCCAGTCTGACAAATGACCAAAAAGCGAAAGCCCTCTTACGGCCGTTGACATCGGACTGTTCCAAAAGAGCTTTTATTCTCCCGTAAGAGAACAACCGCAAGCAGAAATAAGAGCCTCCTAAAGCTGTCACCACGGAAAGGAGCGAAAGATAATAGTCCAAACGACTGCCACCGCCCATATACTCCACCGGCACAACGCCGGTTTCAGACAAGAGGATCCATGCGGCCGTTACGGCCCATACTATTATATATACAATGCGCAAACGAAAGATCGTCGATGTCATGGCTATCATTTAAATTAAAGAATCAGTTCATACTTTTCCGGTCGGCAATGGAACGGCCTAGCGTTACCTCGTCGGTAAACTCAAGTTCATCACCCACGCTCACTCCGCGCGCCAGCACGGAGAGTTTGACCGGAATGCCCTCTAAGCGGCGCTGAATATAAAAATTGGTCGTATCGCCTTCCATTGTAGGGTTGAGTGCCAAAATGAGTTCTTCCACCCCACCCTCTTTGACGCGCCCGATGAGTGAGTCAAGTTCCAAATCAGCAGGTCCCACACCATCGACAGGAGAAATCACACCGCCAAGCACATGGTAAAGCCCACGGAACTGACCGGTATTCTCAATGGAAAGTACGCCGCGTACATTTTCAACGACACACACCACAGAGCGGTCACGCAAAGGATTGGCACAAATGTCGCACACATCCGTATCGGATATATTATGACATACAGAACAATACTTCACCTCATCGCGCAAGCGTACAAGACTGCCGGCCAATTCGTGCACCGACTGACTGTCCTGCTGCAACAGATGAAGCACCAGCCGCAAAGCGGTACGACGCCCTATGCCCGGGAGCTTCGACATCTCCGTAATGGCTTTTTCCAGCAGTCGTGAGGGATATTGTTCTATTTGCATGAGATTAAGAACACACTTAGGTTGAAAACATTTACCTTTCGAACTGCAAACTTACTCTTTTTTTCCTAACAAAACAACATCACACCTCTTATAAATAAACTCTCCCTTTGGAGGATTCTCTCATTCAGGCAAGGCCAGCTGCATTCCAAAACACCAGCATCCAATGCACGTCATTAATTTTATTTATGATTTATTAAACATTACCATTACCTGTTACATTCTGAAAACTAATGCCAGTTATTGAAATTCACGTCCAACCCAAACATACAAACAGGCGGAGAAAAGAAAAAATGCAATACTTGGAATTCAAATTCCAATAAGGAGATTTTAAAATCCAAGTAATGGTTTTCTGATATAAAAACCATTATTACCACTTATTCAACAAGATACAAAAAAAGATGCCTGCACAAACCAATGCAGGCATCTTGCATACCAACTACAGCCCACACAACGCTGTCAGCGCCTATAGGCCGGGATTCTTTGCTGTGAATCCGGAGTCCTTCTCCGGCAGTTTTCCCGTCTCTTTCACCGGGACCCGCAATCTGTAAAAAGATTCGGGAGAATGTGACAATACGGAGAACATTGCTTACGCAGGCCCTTGGCAGGCCTGTTCTCACTCCCGCTCATTTTCCGAAGAGCTATGCAAAGATACTACCTGACAAAGGAAAATCCAAATAACACCGTTAAAAAATAAAAACCAAAGAATCCTTCCGAGGCTCACATAGCAGAAACCACCTCACTCCAACGGTTTCTGCCATGTGTTCTCCCCAAACACTTAAAGCGTTCATGTATCAGCACACAAACCATCAGAACAACCCCGTTTCGGGATATTAACAAAAACTATAGGAGATTTACAGCCGCTCATCTGCCATTATTTTCGTATTTTTGCAGATGAAACATTCAACGGACAATGATTTATCCTGATAACTTCGAAAACAAAATAGGTTTTGACGACATCAGACGACTGCTGAAAGGACGTTGCGTATCTTCACTGGGTACGGCATGGGTGGATACTAAAGTCCATTTCATGACACAGCACTCCGATGTTGTCAAAGCCCTACAGGAATACACGGAATATGGGCTATTGATGGAAGAATACGGCGATGATTTTGAAGCCAACTTCTTTGATGTACGCGAACCGCTGATACGGCTCAGGGCTGAACGTACCTACATGGAGGAACCCCAACTGTTCGATCTTAAACGCTCGCTGCAAACGGCCAACTATCTGATGAAAATCATAGGCTCCGCCAACAGCGGCGACAGCGATGAAGACACGGCCGGCAACGAAGAGGAACACCGCTATCCAGCCTTGTGGAAACGGACAGAAAATATTGACACATTTCCGGAAATCGTGAACCGTATCGATGCCATTCTCAACAAATACGGAAAAGTAAAGGACACGGCTTCGCCCGAACTGTTGTCTACCCGCCACCAGTTGGAAGTGACCACCCGCAGTATCGGGCATTCCCTGCGGTCCATCATTGCCGAAGCCCAAAACGAAGGGTACATCGAACGGGATGTCAGCCCCACCCTACGCGACGGCCGCCTGATGATACCGGTAGCTCCGGCATTGAAACGCAAGATCAGGGGAATCGTACACGATGAATCAGCCACGGGAAAAACCGTATTCATAGAACCCGCAGCGGTGGTTGAAGCCAACAACCGTATTCGTGAGCTCAAAGCGGCAGAACGACGCGAAATCATCCGTATTCTGCAAGAAACAGCCTCGTTAATACGCCCGCATATATCGGAAATTCTCGAAGCCATTCAATTTCTGGCCTATGCCGACTATCTGAACGCACTGAAAAGTTTCTCTGAAACAACAGGCGGCATAGTGCCACAGGTAAGCAAAGGTCCGGTAATAGACTGGCGTCAGGCTTATCATCCGCTGCTCAAGCTTTCGCTGGAACGCCACGGCCGCAAAATGGTGCCACTCGACATATCGCTGAAAACCGAACAATACATTCTGCTCATATCGGGTCCCAACGCCGGCGGAAAATCTGTCTGCCTGAAAACAGCTGGCCTGCTGCAATACATGCTGCAATGTGGTATGCCTGTTCCAACCGGCGAGAATTCCTCACCGGGCATATTCAAAGACATTTTCATAGATATAGGCGACGAACAAAGCATCACAGACGACTTGAGCACTTATTCGGGACACCTGCTACGCATGAAGCACATGATGAAACATTGCAGTTCCAGCAGTCTACTGCTCATAGACGAATTTGGCAGCGGCACCGAACCACAAATCGGCGGTGCTTTGGCCGAAGGCATACTTGACCACTTTGTCACGGCAGGCGCCCATGGCATTATTACCACACACTATCAGAACCTTAAGCTGTATGCCCAACGCCAAAAGTCTATCGTCAACGGCGCCATGCTCTACGACCGCCACCAAATGCAGCCCCTGTTCATGCTCCAGATAGGCAACCCGGGCAGTTCCTTTGCCATTGAAATGGCACGGAAGATTGGACTGCCCAGAAAGGTGATAGACTACGCCAGCGAAATCGTGGGCAAAGACTACGTTATGTCTGACAAATATCTGCAGGATATCGTACGCGACAAACGCTACTGGGAGGACAAGCGCCAACGCATATCAAAGCGTGAACGGCAGTTGGAAGACACCGTAGCGAAATATGAAAAGGAACTGGCCGAAGTAGAAGGCGAACGGCGGGCTATTCTGACAAAGGCAAAAAACGATGCCGGCTCACTCATCAAAGAAGCCAACGCAAAAATTGAAAACACTATACGTGCCATCAAAGAGGCACAAGCCGAAAGAGAACGCACGCTGGAGTCGCGCAACGAACTGTCGGAATTCAAGGCCACTATAGATTCCAAAGACATCAAAGCAGATCACATCACCCGAAAGATGGAGGCCGTCAGGCGAAGACAGGAGCGCCGGCAACAAGCCAAAGGGAACCGAGGCAAAGCCACCCCACCGGCCGTCAATGCGCTGTCGGCTCTGGTGTCTTCACTCAAAGCCACTCCGAAAACCTCTGTTCCAAAAGAGAAAAGGATCTTTAAAAAAGGAGATTACGTATGTATTAAAGGGCAAACCACCCCCGGACGCATAGAAAATATCAATGGTTCACAAGCCAATGTACTGTTTGGCATGATGCACGCCACACTGGCTCTCAACCGCCTCGAAGCGGCACCAGCCCCCAAAGAAGACAAGATACGGCAAGTAGCCACTTTCGTAAGCAAAGCTACGCGCGATGCCATCTATGAAAAAAAACTACACTTCAAGCCCGAAATAGACCTGCGCGGCATGAGGGCTGACGAAGCCCTTACCGCAATAGCTTACTTCATAGATGATGCCATACAATTGGAACAGCCATTGGCACGTATATTGCATGGAACAGGTACAGGGGCGCTCCGTGAACTGGTACGCCGCTATTTGGGAACTGTCAGCGGTGTTAAAAGATTCCATGACGAGCATGTTCAATTTGGCGGCGCCGGCATCACGGTGGTTGAGTTCAATTGACAATCCATCACAGCCTTACCACCATATAAAGTTCATCCACCACCAAAATGACAAGAACTATCATATCACTCATTGCAACACTCATAATAGGTACCTGGACAGCCATGGCATCCAGGCCGCTATTTAAATGGTTCAATGTCAAGCAACCTGACGGTACGGTCGTAACAGTACGCAAAGAAGGTAACGGACAGTTCGCCTATTATGTAAGTACAGATGGCATAGCCCTTCTACGCGATGCCGCCGGCAACCTGACTTATGCCACGAAAAGCGGAAAAACACTCGTACCTTCACGCATCATTGCCCGCAACAGTGCGGAACGGACTTCTGAAGAAAGCGCCGAAATGACAAAAACAGGTATCATCACCACTACACAAGCTTACGAACTTCTTTCTGCCACCACAACACTGCATGACACTCATTCTTCAAGATCCGCAGCCAGTACTGAAGACGGAATGGGAGAATATGGCAGGACGGGAAGAGGCATTCTGCCAAGCATCGGCACACCGACAATTCCCGTCATTATGGTTTCCTTTGCCGACAAGGACTTTCAACCCGCCACAACGGCGGAAAAAGTCAGCCGCTTGCTCAATGAAACAGGATATGCTGATGAAAAATTCTGCGCAGGAAGCGTAAAAGACTATTTCCGTGCACAAAGTGACGGAATGTTTGTGCCACATTTTGAAATAGCGGCCCAAGTCAAACTAAGCAAAAATTACGCTTATTATGGACAAAACGGCACAGGATCGACAATAGACATCAATAAATACGAATTCATGCGCGAAACTTTGGAAAGCGCATATCAAAAAGGTGTCGACTTCGAGAAATACGCCACCGGAGGCTGTATACCGCTCATCACATTCTTCTTTGCCGGTCCCGGAGAGCATTCTTCGTTCGAAGAGAATTGCGAAGATTACCTTTGGGCGCATTTCTCCACCTATAGCTTCACCGTTGGGGGCATCACAATACAATCCTATTTTGTCGGTAATGAACTTCTTCAGTCATACAAAGAAAGCCCGGACAACCCCAGCATTCCCATTGTTACCGGAGCAAACATTGATGGTATCGGAGTGCTTTGCCACGAACTGGGCCACGCACTAGGATTACCCGATTTTTATTATAACGGCTATAACTCTACGACCCGCGACACACTCAATACTATGGGCTATTGGTCTGTCATGGATTATGGAAATTATGCCTACGACGGTTACGCGCCTATCGGCTATAATGCCTATGAACGCAGCATGATGGGCTGGCTCCCTATAAAGGAACTGACTTCTGCCGGACACTATAGCCTGCAATCTTTTAACAACCAAGCCGATGGAGCACAAGCTTATTGCATCCGTAATCCAGAAAACGAAAAAGAATACTACATTTTGGAAAACCGGCAGCCAGACACTTGGTATCCGGACAGATTCGGACATGGTTTGCTGATAACCCATGTTGACTACGACTCAAAAATATGGAATACAAATAAAGTCAACAGCGATGCAAACCGGCAGCGTTTCTCTTTCGTTCCGGCCGACAACAGTAAAGAGAACAAAGACTTAAGCAAGGATTACCCAGGAGACCTATTCCCTGGAACAACAGGAAATACTGAGTTTACAGACAACAGTATTCCGTCTGCAACCGTATATTCTGCATCAGGCCTCTTAAACCGTCCGATATACGGCATTAAGGAAAATGATGGTGTAATATATTTTGCCTATCTAGACAAAACATTAGTAGGAATCCCACATATCCCGCCAAGTCATACTCCAGAGGCTACAGCTATTTTCAGTCTGGACGGACGTAGAATGAAATCCGCAAAAACACTTCCTAACGGTCTCTACATTATTAAAGAAGGAAAGGGAAGTAAACTCATAATTAAATAAAACTTGCATGAAAAAATTATTATATCTGCTTCTTTTAACAAGTTTAGTCACGGCATGTGACAAACTGCCTGAAAACGGCGTTCTGGACGGACAATGGCAACTCAAAGAGATGCATCCCCGCCAGCGAACATCTGATACAGATAACAGACAGACAGATGTAAGCCTGCAGCGTATCTACTGGAGTTTCCAATTAAAATTGCTGAATATAAACGGAAGAGGGCTAAATCTCTTTTGCCGTTTCAACCATCATAACGGACAATTAGACATACCGGAAGTATATAAGCACCTATTTGCTAACGACATTCTCATAACAGACCCCACCACAACCGAACTGGAACCTGTCGGCATCAGAGGAAATGCTACAAGCTATAAAGTTATCAGGCTCAACAGGACACAACTCATACTGGTGTCAGAGGCCGACAGCTTGGTATTCCGCAAAATTGCCCTGTAAACATTTAATAATCTATTTTCTGTTGACACTTCGGTATTTTCCCTTACCTTTGCGTTTAAGCTATAAAACATGGCCATGCCGAACAAAGAAAAAATAGTCCTTATTGGTGCCGGCAATGCAGCCACACATCTGGCGGCAGCTCTACAAGAAAACGGTTATCCGATTGCAGGCATATACAGCCGTAGCAGCCAAGCAGCCGAAACACTTGCCGCGAAAATAGGATGTATCCCTTTCACCGACTTCCGGCATCTGCCCGAAGCGGACATCTACCTATATTGTGTCAAGGATGACGTACTGCCAGTATTGGCCGCCACCATAGCTCCACTACATTCCGCGGCATTACATCTGCACACAGCGGGCAGCATCTCCATAGATATATTTAAAGGACACTGCCTCTGTTACGGCGTATTATATCCGTTACAAACTTTTTCAAAAGCACGACCAGTCAATTTTAAGGAAATACCCTGTTTTGCGGAAGCCTGTAACGAAGAAACCCTAAAAGCTGTCGTCCGGTTAGGGGAATCTCTGTCCGAACAAGTTCACACTCTCAACAGCGAACGCCGGCGCTATTTACACCTCTCGGCTGTTTTCGCCAACAACTTTGCCAATCACTGCTTTGCGCTGGCACAAGAAATAATAAGCCAGAAGGTCCTGTTACCTACAGATGTATTATCGCCACTCATCAGGGAAACGGTCAACAAACTCAACACTATGACGGCAAAAGCGGCGCAAACCGGACCGGCAGCCCGCAACGACCAAAGCGTCATGAACGCCCAGGCGGAACTGCTCAACAGTATCCCCGCCATAAAGGCTTTCTATGAAAACGCCTCCCAATCAATTGTTTCGGCAACGCAGAGCACCGATCAAATTTCCAAACTCTCCAAGACATGATCAATTACGACCTTACAAAGATAAAAGCTCTGGCATTCGATGTGGACGGAGTTCTGAGCACCAACAACGTGCTTCTCTGTGAAGATTCCACACAGCCCACACGCACAGCCAATATAAAAGACGGCTACGCCATGCAGCTTGCCGTGAAATGCGGACTTCAACTTGCCATCATCACCGGCGGAAGAAGCGAAGCCGTACGCAAACGCTACGTCAACCTCGGCATTCAGAATGTATTCATGTCAGTCTCCGTAAAAATCAAATGCTTCAACGACTGGCTGGAAGAGAGTCATCTCCTTCCTGAAGAAGTCCTCTATATGGGGGATGATATTCCTGACTATGAAGTGCTGCGCCACTGCGGGCTTCCCTGCTGTCCGGCAGATGCTGCTCCTGAGATAAAAGCCATATCCACTTATGTGAGCGACAAATGTGGAGGACACGGTTGCGCACGTGATGTCATAGAACAGGTGCTGCGCGCCAAAGGCCTATGGATGAGCGATGAAACCGCTTTCGGGTGGTAAGGGATATCCCGGCATATACAGACCGGGAACCTATTCAAACCACAAACCTAACCCATATACTTTATAAACACATGTTAAGCAATCTCGAAAAATACAACATCGTTCTGGCCAGCAACTCGCCGCGCCGAAGAGAACTCCTGCAACGCCTTGGCATCCCTTTCAAAACACGCAGCCTGCTAGGGGTGGACGAATCATATCCTTCCGAACTACGCGGTGAAGACATTGCCCGCTACATTGCCCGTCAAAAGGCCGAAGCCTATCGGGCCTCCATGGGAAACGACGAATTGCTGATAACCGCCGACACCATTGTATGCCACGAAGGGCACGTGATGGGTAAACCGGCCGATGCCAGACAAGCCTGCGAAATGCTCGGCGAACTGTCGGGGCACACCCATCAGGTTATCACCGGCGTGTCTGTACTCACGGAAAAACGTTTTGAGAACTTTTCCGTGACAAGCCATGTGACTTTTGCACAACTGACAGATGAAGAAATAGACTACTATGTCACCAACTACCTGCCCTTCGACAAAGCCGGCGCCTACGGCATACAGGAATGGATCGGCCTGGTGGCTGTGGAGGAATTGCGCGGCAGTTTTTTCAATGTCATGGGACTTCCCATACAGCGTCTCTACACTATTCTGAAAACATTTTAAACATATAAAAACTTAATACCTGATAGTTATGCAACGACTCACCATTGCTTTCACAGCCCTGATATTGTTTGTCGCCGGCTGCAGCGACAATGCCGATGACCCGAAGTACCGGTCACTACCCCCCGAAATATCCGACCTGACCCTCGCCCCTCTTGACGGCAGCACGGAGTTAAGAGCCAACACTCCTATCGTAGCCACTGTGCAACAAAGTAAATTGGGGAAACTCATCAATAAGACTACTTACAGCTGGAAAACCTCTCCGATAGACATTGACCACAAATATGTCAAAGGTGTCATTTACGAACAGGAGCCACAGAATCCGACAGACACCATCACATTTGCCAATAAAGGCACTTACACCCTGACTTTCACCGGAAGATACCACACCTCAGGCGGATATGAGCAGCGCAATTATTCCGTAGAGATACCCGAAGGAAAAGTAACCTACTCCACTCCCTCCTTTCAATATTATGACGTGAAAGTGGAAAAGACTGTCCGAATCAAATAACCCCACACAATACAGCCACAACATACTGTATATCAGCCAGTCACATAAACAAACATTTTCCGAATAATTCAATAAGCAACAAAACATTCCCATTTTAACACTATTTGCTTTCAAAGGGAAAATGTTGTATATTTGTAACAGCGAAGCGGGGCACTCCATCGGAATGCCCCGCTTTACACATATTTACAAGGTCGAAAAGTCCCATTTTCCACTGTATTTTTCAAAAAACTCCCCGTATTACAATTCAAAATCCAAGTATTCGAATTAAAAATCCAATAATAACATTTTCACCATCAACACTTACAACCTATATTTTAACACACCGAAATGTAACAGAAAGTTAAATATGTTAAAGTGTGCCACCAGTAATTCTTCCTGTCGCTACTGCAATCTCACAAGCCTCCTTCACTGCAAATAGAGACTGTTCGCATATTCCCTGAAAAGTCCCCTCTCCATCAGGTCACCGCCTTAAAAGCACACAATATTTAAGGAAAATCCATAAAACTCTTACTTTTTAGCCTCAATAAATTTTCATTTATCAGTAAAAATCCCTATATTTGCACGTGAAACAAATGATGCGGCAGTAGCTCAGTTGGTAGAGCATTGGCTTCCCAAGCCAAGGGTCGCGGGTTCGAGTCCCGTTTGCCGCTCTCTTTTTTTACAATAATGTCCGGATGACGTTTCCACAAGGCTTTAAACGACCGCACTTCATCATTGCCTCTGCTTATTGACAAAGAAACGACATCCCACACAAACAACTTTCCTATGGCTGTTGTCATCATCATTGCAATTTTAACAATCGGCCTCATCCTTATAGCTACAGAAAACATCAACCGCATGAACAAAGCGGCTGTAGCCATGTTTATGGGAGTTCTCTGCTGGCTTTTATATATAGGCTACGGCACTTATTTCGTTGTAACCGAGCATCAGATAGACTTCCTTTCTTTCCTGTCCAACAACGCGGTCAATGACTTTTCCGTCAAAACGTTCATTGCCAAATCCATTTTTTTTAAATACATCGTAAACGCCGCCGAGGTAGTACTTTTCATTTTGGGCACAATGACCATTGTGGAAGTGCTCAACAATAACGGCTGCTTCGACTTTATCAAGGAATGGCTGCGCACACACAATCCGACACGTTTCCTATGGATTCTGGCCGGACTGACATTCATAATATCAGCCAACCTGGACAACCTCACAACGGTTTGCCTGATGCTGGGCATCATGCACGCTACGATTTCCAACGAGCGGCAACGCATGGTCATGGGGTCGGTCATAGTTATTGCCGCCAACATGGGCGGAGCTTTTACCGTAATCGGCGATGTGACCAGCCTGACGCTATGGGGAAGCGGCTTCGTGACTCCCACCAACTATTCCGGGGCCCTTTTTCTGCCATGCCTGACGGCTCTGAGCACGACCATTCTGCTTGTTTCTCGCAGCCTGCCCCGCCGTCTGGACTTTGTACGGACAGCCCCGCCTTACCGCGGTGATGACACTGTTCTTAACCGCCCGCAACGGCTTCTTCTCCTATTGGTAGGCGTTGGCGGCTTATGGTTCATTCCCACATTCCACCGCATCACCCTCCTACCACCTTTTTTAGGAGCATTGTGCGTACTGTCACTATTGTGGATTGTCAACGAGCTCTGCAACCGTTCTCTCCTTCATAGCGACCAGATGGTAGGAAAACGGCTCCCCATGGCACTGCAATATGTCAGCATACAAAATATTCTCTTTTACATCGGACTGACATTGACTTTCGGCGCAATCAATGAAACCGGCCTGCTAGACCGTTTCTTCGAATGGAGTGTAACCAAATTACAGGACGTCTACATTATCGGCAATATGATGGGTATTCTCTCGGCAATCCTAGGGAACGTCACCTCTGTGCTGGGAAGTGTGGCCACTTTCTCACAGGATGCAGTCTATGCCCATCCCGAAATACTCGACAACTACGGAACAAACGGCTTGTTCTGGCCGCTGCTGGGCTACACCACAGCCATAGGCGGCTCTCTGCTATCTATAGGCACCATGGCCGGAATAGCCCTGATGCGCATGGAAGGCGTTA
This sequence comes from Prevotella sp. MGM2, assembly GCF_002933955.1. Lineage (GTDB taxonomy): Bacteria > Bacteroidota > Bacteroidia > Bacteroidales > Bacteroidaceae > Alloprevotella. The sequence continues at coordinate 30,810 of NZ_BEWW01000168.1, read as the reverse complement.
CCCTGAGCTGGTACATCCGTCACATGTCCGGAAAGGTTCTGGCAGGTTGGCTGGCCGGATTTTTCATTTACTTCCTGCAGACTTATTAAATTCAGTCGGTAACTTTTTCTTTTTTAACCATACCATATTAAAACATACTACAATGGGCAAAATCAGATGCGTAGGGGTACTGACCTCAGGTGGCGATGCCCCGGGCATGAATGCCGCCATTCGTTCAGTGACACGTAGTGCCATTTGCAACGGGTTTAAGATCAAAGGCATTTACCGTGGTTACGACGGCCTGATTAATGATGATGTCAAAACTTTCACGACTGAGGATGTGAGCAACATCATCCAAACCGGAGGAACCATTCTGCGTACAGCACGCTGCAAGGAATTTGAAACTCCGGAAGGACGTCATAAGGCTTACGAGACATTACAGAAAGAAGGCATCGACGCCCTTATTGTCATAGGCGGCAACGGCTCGCTGACCGGTGCCATGAAACTGGCCGAGGAATATGATTTCCCCTGCATCGGTCTGCCGGGAACCGTTGACAACGACCTCTACGGCACAGACAGCACTATCGGCTACGACACAACCCTTAACACCATCACCCAATGTGTGGACAAGATACGCGACACAGCTACTTCACACGAACGCATCTTTTTCATCGAAGTGATGGGGCGCGATGCCGGTTTTCTGGCGCAAAACAGCGCCATTGCCGCCGGTGCCGAAGCTGCCATCATACCGGAAGATTCCACCGGTAGTGACCAGCTTATCAAATTCATGGAACGCGGCATTCGGAAAAGTAAGAAAAGTTGTATTGTCATCGTAAGCGAAAGTCCCAAATGCGGTGCCATACACTATGCTGACCGTGTAAAAAAAGAATATCCGGAATTTGACGTCCGTGTTTCCATCTTAGGACATCTCCAACGCGGCGGAAGCCCTTCGGCACGCGACCGCATCCTTGCCAGCCGTGTAGGCGTAGGAGCCATCCAGGCTTTGGTGCAAGGGCAGCGTAACATCATGGTAGGCGTACGTAACAACGAAGTGGTATACGTTCCTTTTATCGATGCCGTTGGAAAACATAAAATGATGGACAAGCAACTGATACGTGTTCTTGACGAACTTTCCATCTAACAGGCCCTGCATTATTCAAAAATGCCGGAAATTTCTCTTCTACTTCCTTTTTTTTAGTGTTTCGCAACAACTTATTACAAGTTTTCAAGAGACAACAGTTGATTTGGCAGTAAAAAGAATTATCTTTGCCATCAACAAACAGAGGAATCTCAGGAGCGTGCCCCACTTCACATCTATCCTGAAATCCCCAAACATCACATCAAGAATAACAAGCGAGAATAATGGAACAGCAAACCGGACATATCTCACAAATCATCGGACCAGTTGTTGACGTACGCTTCAAAGTCAACGAGAAACGAGCCGATGAGGTATTACCCCAAATACACGAAGCCCTTGAAATAGAGCATCCCGACGGACGCAAAATTATTGTGGAAGTGCAGCAGCACATCGGTGAGGACACTGTCAGAACTGTAGCAATGGACAACACTGACGGCCTGAGACGAGGTCTGGAAGTAAAATCCCTCGGTGCACCTATATCCATGCCAACCGGCAATCAGATTAAAGGTCGTATGATGAACGTTATCGGTGAAAGCATTGACGGTCTGAAACCGCTCGACAGAAATAACGGAACTTATCCCATCCATCGCGAAGCCCCTGAGTTCAAAGATCTCAAAACCAGTAGTGAGGTTCTTTATACCGGCATTAAAGTCATAGACTTACTTGAACCTTATGCTAAAGGTGGCAAAATCGGGCTCTTCGGCGGAGCCGGTGTAGGTAAAACGGTGCTCATCATGGAACTTATCAATAACATAGCCAAAGGACACGACGGTTTTTCTGTATTTGCCGGTGTAGGTGAGCGTACTCGTGAAGGCAATGATTTGCTGCGTGAAATGATTGAATCAGGTGTTGTAAAATATGGTGAGGCTTTCACTGAAGCAATGGAACGCGGGGAATGGGACCTCTCAAAAATTGACTATAATGAAGTAGAAAAAAGTCAGGCCACGCTTGTTTACGGTCAGATGAATGAACCTCCCGGAGCACGCGCCTCAGTTGCACTTTCCGGCCTATCCATTGCCGAATCTTTCCGCGATGCAGGCGCTAAAAGCGGTAAGTCCACAGATATATTGTTCTTTATCGACAACATATTCCGTTTCACACAAGCCGGTTCTGAAGTATCCGCCCTTCTAGGTCGTATGCCTTCAGCGGTAGGTTATCAGCCTACTCTGGCCAGCGAAATGGGAGCCATGCAAGAACGTATCACCTCCACAAAAAACGGCTCTATCACTTCCATTCAGGCTGTCTATGTCCCAGCCGATGACCTGACGGACCCAGCCCCGGCAACTACGTTCACCCACTTGGATGCAACTACTGTATTAAGCCGTAAGATCACGGAACTAGGCATTTATCCGGCCGTAGACCCTCTGGACTCTACTTCGCGTATTCTTGATCCGAATATCATCGGAAAGGCTCATTATGATTGCGCACAACGTGTCAAACAAATCTTACAGAAGTATAAAGAACTTCAGGATATTATTGCCATTCTAGGTATGGATGAACTGTCTGATGAAGACCGCGAGACAGTGAACCGCGCACGCCGCGTACAACGCTTCCTGAGCCAGCCTTTCACCGTAGCAGAAAAATTCACTGGCGTACCAGGTGTCATGGTTTCAATTGAAGAATGTATCCGGGGCTTCAATATGATATTAGACGGCGAAGTCGACTATCTCCCAGAACAGGCATTCCTGAACGTCGGAACTATTGACGAGGCTATAGAAAAAGGGAAGTCACTCCTTTCCAAAGCTCAAGGATAAAAACGTACCAACAAAAACAGGCTCCTAAAATCATGAAGATATCTATCGTGTCTCCTGAAAAGACATTATATATGGGTGAGGCAGACAGCGTTATTGTGCCTGGAACTCAAGGACGTTTTGAAATTCTCAAGAATCACGCCCCGATTATTTCAAGTCTCTCCGCCGGCCTTTTGGAATGCAAAGGGGCACAACCTTTGACACTTGAGATTTCAGGCGGATTCATCGAAGTAAGCCGGAACGAAGTTTCTATTTGTGTTGAAATCTGACAATTTTGTCAGATTCTGTTCAAATTAATATTCTAAGACCTATTCCGTAAGCTATAAAAATGAAAAGAATAAGATTTTTCTTCTTTCTAGCGATAGTGTACTGTATTTTAGGGCCTGTATTACTTTTTCTTGAAACACATCTCTCAGGAAAGGCAGCTCTGGAACAGGCTTTGCCAATTGCACTGCTTTCCGTATTCTTTTTCGCTTATAGCTTGGCGTCTTTGACCGTTTTTCATAAATTGCTTCGTAATAACGGAAAATCTTTGACAACTTATTATCTAGCAGACAAAACATTCAGACTTCTATTATGTATGACCATCTTAGCCGTTTACGGTTTCCTCATACAAACAAGTCTGCTCCTCTTTGCTATTAACCTTTTTACGTTGTATTTGGCAACTATGATTATGACCAGTTTCCATTGCATTCGGGAAGAAAACAAAATAAAAGAAAACAAACAATGAGTATTCTCAAAAAAACAGGCATAGGGTTTCTCATTACACTCTTTTTTATATTATCCGCAACAAAAGTTCACGCGACTAATGAAAGTGGAGAAAAAATAGATGTGAAAGAGATTGTACTGGGGCACATGAGTGATGCTTACGACTGGCATATCACGACTTGGGGCGAACATCACATTTCCATCCCTCTGCCGGTAATTGTAAAAGGCAAAACATCAGGCTGGCACATATTTAGTTCTTCTCGCCTGGCTCACGGACAAAGTTATGAAGGCTTTTTCATTGAGAAAGACAGCGGAAAAATACATGAACAAATCAATGAAACGACAACCACAAGGCCTCTCGACCTTTCAATTACTAAAAATGTCGTACAAATTTGGATAGTCATAGCCGTTATGTTGTTTGTCTTTATCGGATCTGCCCGTTGGTACAAGCACAAAAAAAACAGCGATGACGCACCAAAAGGATTCGTCGGTTTTATTGAAATGTTTGTCATGATGGTCAACGATGATATTATCAAGCCAAGTATCGGCGCAGATAAATACAAACCTTACGCACCTTTCCTGCTGACAGCATTCTTTTTTATCTTCATTACGAACCTACTGGGTCTCTTACCTATATTCCCCGGAGGAGCCAATGTTACAGGAAACATCACCATCACTTTCTTCCTAGCCATTTGTACAATGCTTATTGTCAACATTTTTGGCAATAAAGAATATTGGAAGGAGATATTCTGGCCAGAAGTACCGGCTTGGCTAAAAGTTCCTGTTCCCATAATGCCGGTCATTGAACTTTTCGGTATCTTTACAAAGCCGCTAGCTCTGATGGTACGTCTTTTTGCCAACATGATGGGCGGACACGCCATTATCCTTTCTTTGACATGTGTAATTTTCATCACATGCCAATTAGGGACAGCTATAGGTGCACCTCTTTCATTTGCCAGTTTTATTGTAATGATTTTCATGAATTGTTTGGAGTTGCTGGTAGCCTTTGTTCAAGCATACGTATTCACAATGCTTAGTGCAGTATTCATTGGCTTGGCTCATCCGGCTCATCACAAATAAGATTTTGTCCAAATCAAATCAATAAATTTTAGTATACTTATCTTTTAAACCCCTTAAAAAGTTACAGTCATGTTATTATTAGCATTATTAGAAGCAGCAGGAATAGCCAAATTAGGTGCAAGTATCGGTGCAGGTATTGCCGCCATTGGCGCAGGTCTAGGTATTGGCCGTATTGGTAGTTCTGCAATGGAAGCTATTGCCCGCCAGCCAGAATCCACAGGAGATATTCGTACGAATATGATTATTGCAGCAGGTTTTGTTGAAGGTGTAGCCCTTTTCGCTGTTATCGTTTGTCTTCTTTGCCTCTTCTTATAATTCAATAAGATTACCTTATGCCCAATCTGCCATCCATTCTAAGCCCGGATTTTGGTTTGCTGTTTTGGATGCTCGTTGCATTCGTCATTGTTTTCACGCTATTGGCTAAATTCGGTTTTCCGGTAATTATCAAAATGGTAGAAGACCGTAAAAGCTACATAGACGAATCATTGAAGAATGCCCGCGAAGCCAACGAAAAACTAGCGAACATCAAGTCGGAGAGTGCAGCCATCCTAAAAGAAGCCCGCGAACATCAGGCACAAATTATCAAGGAGGCGATGGCAACACGTGACAGCATCATTAAAGAAGCTAAGGATAAAGCGCAAGCTGAAGGCCTGAAGCTCCTGAACGAAGCAAAGGCGCAAATTTCTGCAGAAAAAGAAAACGCCTTACGCGATATCCGCGACACGGTTGCCGACATATCGGTTGAAATTGCAGGAAAAGTTATGCGGCAGCAACTTGAGAAAGATACCGAGCAAGAAGAATATATCGAACGATTACTCAACGAAATGGTTAAATCATAACCCTTCAAATAGTCTGGATTATGAATATCGGTATTATCTCAATGCGCTATGCCAAAGCGTTACTCAAATTTTCAGAAGAAAACAAAGAGGAAAAAGCGGTTTATGCAGAGATGGCCACACTTTCTGAAACATTTCAACATGTTCCATCTTTACAACAGGCTTTGCTGAATCCGGTATATTCTGACAAACAAAAGGTGACATTGCTAATAAGCGCGGCCTGCGGTAAAACACAGCCCACGCAATCAGCACTACGCTTTTTCGAACTGGTTACGGAACACAAACGTGCCGGATACATGATGTTTATTGCCAATTCCTACGTAACTCAATATCGCGTAAGCAAAAGCATCATCAAAAGTAAACTTATCGTTCCCACGCAAGTCAGCGCTACCACCAGTAAGAAACTACAAGATTTAGTGGAAAACCAAACAAAATGCCACGTAGAATTTGAAGTAAAAGTAGACAAAAGTATCGGAGGAGGTTTTATTTTAGAATACGATACCTACCGCCTTGATGCAAGTGTGCGTTCTCAACTATCCAAACTAAATCGGGCATTAAAAAACTAAAGACCATAGGATTAAATCCTTATAAGACAACAAAAAACATGCCAAACAATATCAAGCCCAGCGAAGTTTCCGAAGTCCTTTTGCAACAGCTGAAGAGCCTCGACACAAAGATCCAGTTTGAGGAAGTCGGCGTTGTACTTACAATTGGTGACGGAGTAGCACGTATCTACGGCCTGACCGGGGTTACTGAAAACGAATTGATAGAATTCGAAAATGGTGTTATGGCCGTAGCCATGAACCTTGAAGAAGATAATGTCGGCGCAGTACTCCTCGGTTCCTCTGAAGGCATAAAAGAAGGGCAAAGCGTCAAGCGGACCGGACGCGTAGCTTCCATTGAAGTAAATGAGAATATGCTCGGCCGCGTCATCAACCCACTTGGCCAGCCGCTAGACGGAGGCAGCCCCATTGCGGGAGAAAAATTTCTTATGCCTCTTGACCGCAAAGCACCGGGTGTCATTTACCGCCAACCGGTAAACCAAGCCCTTCAGACCGGTCTCAAAGCTGTAGACTCCATGATTCCCATCGGACGCGGCCAACGCGAATTAATCATCGGCGACCGCCAAACGGGAAAGACTGCTATTGCCATTGACACCATCATCAATCAAAAGGAGAACTACGAGAACGGCGATCCCGTTTATTGCATTTATGTTGCCATCGGCCAGAAAGCATCAACCGTGGCCACCATCGTCAATACTCTTAAGGAACGTGGTGCCATGCCTTATACCATTGTCGTTTCAGCTACAGCAGCCGAAACTGCAGCATTGCAATATTTCGCTCCATTTGCCGGAGCCGCTATCGGAGAATTTTTCCGCGACCGTGGAAAACATGCGCTTGTCGTTTATGATGACCTCTCAAAGCAAGCTGTAGCCTATCGTGAGGTATCACTCATACTCCGCCGTCCTTCTGGTCGTGAAGCCTATCCGGGTGATGTGTTCTACCTCCACTCCCGCCTGTTGGAGCGTGCTGCAAAAATCAACAATCAGAAAGAAGTTGCAGAAAACATGAATGATCTTCCGGCAAGCCTTGGGGGAAAAGTTATCGGTGGCGGTTCGCTCACAGCACTCCCCATCATCGAAACTCAGGCTGGAGACGTTTCGGCCTATATCCCTACAAATGTAATATCCATTACCGACGGACAGATTTATCTGGATTCCAACCTCTTTAACCAAGGTTTCCGTCCGGCCATTGACGTAGGTATCTCTGTAAGCCGCGTAGGTGGTGCGGCTCAAATCAAGAGCATGAAGAAAATTGCCGGTACACTGAAAATTGATCAGGCCCAATACCGTGAATTGGAAGCTTTCTCCAAATTTTCTTCCGACATGGACTCTGTTACAGCTATGACCATAGACCGTGGACGTAAAAACAACCAATTACTCATCCAGTCACAGTACAGCCCTATGCCTGTAGCCGAACAAGTGGCTATACTCTATTGTGGCACACGCGGCCTTCTAAAGAACGTCCCTCTCGACAAAGTACGTGATTTTCAGGAAAATTTCTTGCAGATTATGCGTACAAACTATGCCGACAACGTTTTAGATAAAATCAAACAAGGCCAACTTGACGATGACGTCTGCAACACTATCGAAAAGGTGGCTGCTGACGTAGCCGGACAATACTCCAATCAATAACAATGACAGACAACTTCGCTGTGCGTAGCAACAGCAGCTCCCGGTCTTTTTCGAAAAGACCGGGAGAGGTCTTACAATTGACACCAATATGGCTTCACTCAAAGAAGTAAAAACGCGAATAACTTCTGTTAACAACACGCGAAAAATCACCAGTGCCATGAAAATGGTTGCCTCGTCCAAACTTCACAAGGCGCAGCAGGCCATAGGCAGCATGTATCCTTACAAACGACAACTGGACAAAATAATGTCCACGTTCTCTGCCAGTTTGGAAGGCGAATTGACATCCCCCTACTCTGTCGCCCGTGAGGTTAAGCGTGTGGCTCTGGTTGTCTATACTTCAAACTCTAGTCTTTGCGGCGGTTTTAACGGCAATGTCATCAAGTTGTTACGTAAAAAGATTGAAACATATCAGAAGCAAAACATCGAAGTGCCCCAAATATATCCTATCGGCAAAAAAGCCTATGAGGCTGCCCGCAAAATGGGATTCAAGGATTGCTCTGATTATGCCCAGTTGCTGGATCACCCTAATTATGCTCAGGCAGCAGAACTGGCCGGACTTCTTATGACCTCATTCACAAGCGGTGCATTCGACCGTATAGAAATGATATACCACCATTTTAAAAGCGCAGGATCACAAATTCTTACGGAAGAGACTTTTCTTCCTATCAAATTAGATGCTCCCGCACCGGCCGAAGTGGAAAAAAACAATGATATCGTCCTGAACTATATCGTTGAACCATCAGCCGAAGCCATTATGGAAAGCCTCATACCTAAAGCGCTTCACCTGAAAGTCTTCACAGCATTGCTCGACAGTCTGGCCAGCGAACACGGCGCACGTGTCATTGCCATGCAAGTGGCCACCGACAACGCCGATGAACTGCTGCGCCAACTGACGCTGACTTACAATAAAACCCGCCAACAAGCCATCACAGCCGAATTGCTCGACATTGTAGGCGGTTCCATGCAATAATCAAACGGATTGCAGAAAGCAACTTTACAAATGCCATCATTACTACTGCGAATAATGATGGCATTATTTTTTTCGATCATCACAGCCCACTCCTCCAACGAAGGAGACAAACATAAAAAACGTACAATCACTTGAAAATAAAACAAATAAACCGACCCCCAACAATACTTCCTGTTTTAACATTTCTTGCTTTTCCCTGTAAAATGTATTATCTTTGTAACAGCAAAGCGGGGCATCTCAAGAGAATGCCCCGCTTTTTGAGATATTCTGATAAATATTCTAGAAAAAAATAGCTGTATTTCAAGCTAAAAAACATTACTTGGAATTTTAAAAGCCCGTATTCGTGTTAAAATTTCGATACGGACTTTCACAACTCCAATACTTAGAGTTCATTTTTCACACTATTCAAATGTAACAGAAAGTTAAAAACGTTAAAGTCAGAATTCCTGTTTCCGCTTTAATCGGACAAGCCTCAAAAGACTCATCTATTCGCAAATGTCCCTATCCTAATCTCTCTTTATCACACCGGCTCCTTCTCCGCCTTGCCATAAAGAAGCTGTAGTGTCCGGAAACAAGGCTGACCATCGAAATAACGACTGAGAATACGTTCAAAAACGTTTCCTTCCTCGGAAATTGAAGAAAAAAGCGTCATACAGGACTGTAATTTCAAATCGTCTGGACTGCCGAACACCTCATGGGCCGAACACGCCCTGTCAAGCGCCAGCAAAGCTTCAGTGATCTCGTAAAGCCTCTGTCCAAGTATGGGATGTGCCAGAAAGGCTTCGGCCTCAGCCGCACCTGATATACCATAATGACGTGATGCGGCGCTCATTCCCAAACCGCTCATCTGAGGAAAAATATACCACATCCAATGCGTCCGCTTATGCCCGTTCCTCACTTCATCCAAGGCACTTTCATAACACTCGTCACCGGCTTTGACAAAACGTTCCAGATTGAATGAATCCTCTTCCTGATGTTCTTCCCTAACAGGCGCATACTCAGTTCTGAAAAGGTCACCTATGCGCTCTGCCATATCCTGCAGATAATTGTGACGCTTACTGTGTGCATCAGGATTGACGATAACATTAAAGCTGTGCGGCACCATCTCCACCTCTATTTCATTTCCCATCATGAGTGGTTCTCCGTCAAGATGCACAGCCCCTCCGCTCCGTCGGGTTATGCGCACCCGTTTTGACTTCAGCATACGGACATGGCTGTTGTTGAGCAAAGTTTTGGTAAACATCTGAAGCAAAACCTGCGCCCCTTCTATCGGATTAATGGGCTGCATGATGACAACATCCATCAGCCCGTCTTTCATAGAAGCCGCAGGCGCGATATATGCGTTATTGCCATATTGCGATGCATTGGCACAGGCAATGAGAAAAGCATCCACAGTTTCCGTTCCCTGCTCGCTCTCTATGGTATAAGTATCTCCTTTATAGGAAAACCCGACACCTATCGTGTTACGGGCATACTGTACCAGCCCCCGACGCCCGCTGCTGGCAAACTTCATGCTGACAAAAGCATCAAATCCCATGCCACAAGTACAGAAAAAAGGCTGGCCGTTTATTTTTCCATAATCCAGGCAGTGCACGACATCACGGTTTATAATCTCTATGGCACGACGAGGATTCTGCGGAATCTGCAAATGACGCGCCAGTCCGTTGCCAGAACCACAGGGAATGATGGCAAGTGCCGTTTCCGTATGCACCACTGCACGCGCCACCTCATTGACAGTACCATCACCTCCTACGGCACAAACAACGTTTACGCCACAGCGGGCAGCCTCATGAGCCAGTTCCGTGGCATGTCCGGCACGCTCGGTAAACTTGATTTCATAATCGAAATGGCTGTGGTCAAGATATTGCACGATGTCACTCGGAATTGTACGCTTCCGTCCCGTCCCTGAAATGGGGTTGATGATAAAAAGTATCTGTCGCTTCATTTTTCTAACAAAACTGTCATTCATGGCAAACATTCCCGCCCCCACCTCCGGATAGTGCCGGACGAGGCCTGTCAGCCCTCCTTCATAAAGACGGACAAAACATAGACCGGAAAATCCGATCCAAAAGGACATTGCCGCCGTAAAATTACACATATTCTTTATCAAAAATCGACCTGTGGCATAGAAAATAGGTGTCATGCAAAATTTCAATCTTAAAAACACCATATTAAATTTAAAATATGTATCTTTGCCAAGTTTTTTGTAAGCAACCGTTGCTGAGGTCTTTACCACAGCAACAAAAAGGAAAAACCGGCAAATCGGAAAGCCGTCGGATACCTGCACATACACCAACGGCAACAACAACGGATGCCAGCGGACATATCGCGCAGTTGTTCCGACAACCCCGATAGCCGCAAAGTAACACTATCAGATTATGGGCATTTTACAAGACAGATTAGCAAAGTACACGTTACCTCAACAGTATATGGCTCAGGGGGTATATCCCTATTTCCGTGAAATAGAAGGCAAGCAGGGAACAGAAGTGGAAATGGGCGGACACAAGGTTCTGATGTTCGGTTCAAACGCATACACCGGCCTGACCGGTGATGAACGTGTCATCGAAGCCGGCGTTAAAGCCTTGCGCCAATATGGTGCCGGTTGCGCCGGTTCCCGCTTTCTCAACGGTACGCTCGACCTCCACGTTCAACTTGAAAAGGAATTGGCAGCTTTCGTTGGGAAAGACGAGGCACTTTGCTTCTCTACAGGCTTCACGGTAAATTCCGGCGTAATAGCCTGCCTCACCGGTCGCGAGGACTATATCATCTGCGATGACCGCGATCATGCTTCAATCGTTGACGGACGCCGCCTTTCGTTCTCCACCAACTTGAAGTACAAGCACAACGACATGGCCGATCTCGAGCGCCAATTACAGAAATGTGCCCCCGAAGCTGTCAAACTGATTGTTGTGGACGGCGTCTTCTCAATGGAAGGCGATTTGGCCAACTTACCGGAAATCGTACGCCTCAAGCACAAATACAATGCCACCATCATGGTGGACGAAGCCCACGGCGTAGGTGTATTCGGCCGACAAGGACGCGGCGTATGCGATCACTTCGGACTAACAGACGAAGTAGACCTTATCATGGGAACATTCAGCAAGTCGTTGGCCTCCATAGGCGGCTTTATAGCCGCCGACTCCAGTATCATCAACTGGCTGCGCCACAACTCCCGCACCTATATTTTCAGTGCTTCCAACACACCCGCCGCCACAGCAGCAGCCATTGAAGCCCTTCACATTCTACAAAATGAACCGGAACGCATTGAGGCCCTTTGGGGCGTAACACGCTACGCCCTCAGCCGTTTCCGCGAAGAGGGATTCGAAATTGGCGAAACGGAATCTCCCATTATCCCCCTTTATGTACGTGACACAGAAAAAACATTCATAGCCACCGCACGCGCCTTTGAAGAAGGCGTATTCATCAATCCGGTCATCCCTCCAGCTTGTGCCCCTCAAGACACATTGGTACGTGTGGCCTTGATGGCCACCCACACGAAAGAACAGGTAGACCGTGCGGTAAGCTCTCTCAAAAAAGTATTCCAGGAGTTGGATATCATCAAATAACGCTTCACCAAAGCATCACAAACAAACGACTCCCGTTATCATTCTAAGTCAAATACGAGGCTGAGTTTCAACATAGAAGATACTCAAGCCTCGTATTTTACGTTATCATACCCTTCCTCACGATACTATTCTCAAAAAACGCATATCCCCTCCCTTGTTCCGTTCATTTCTCTATATTTTCAAGGGAATTTCGCAGATTTTAATTAACTTTGTTGCGGATTAAAATACTAACATATCTTACACCTGACAAATACAAGAAGACATATCGGTTTCTCCGGCACATCTTCTATTAAAATACAAGACGATGCAACAGAAAATCATTATTCTCGACTTCGGCTCGCAAACCACCCAGCTCATCGGTCGCCGCGTCCGCGAACTGGACACTTTCTGCGAAATTCTGCCCTACAACAAGTTCCCCCACGATGACCCATCGGTAATAGGTGTCATCCTATCAGGTTCACCCTACAGCGTCTATGATCCTGAGGCTTTCAAGGTAGACCTCTCAGCCATCCGCGGACGACTGCCTATCCTTGGTATCTGCTACGGAGCGCAATATATGGCTCAAACCAATGGCGGCAAAGTGGAGCCTGCAGGCAGCCGCGAATACGGCCGTGCCCATCTCACCGAATTCGACCACGAGAATCCACTTTTCAAGGGATTTGACGAACAATCACAAGTATGGATGAGCCATGGCGACACCATCACGGCTATTCCCGAAAACTTCCGCTGCATTGCCTCGACAGACAAAGTGAAATATGCGGCCTATCAAGCTGAGGAAGAACAACTCTGGGGTGTACAATTCCACCCGGAAGTATTTCATTCGCTGCAAGGCTCTCTTCTCCTGAAGAATTTCGTTGTCGACATTTGCGGTAGCCGTCAGGACTGGAGTGCGGCATCATTCATCGATACAACTGTAGCAGAGCTCAAGCAGCAATTGGGCAACGACCGTGTCATACTCGGCCTCTCCGGCGGCGTAGACAGTTCGGTAGCTGCCGTACTATTGCATCGCGCCATCGGCCGGAACCTCACTTGCATATTTGTAGATCACGGCCTGCTGAGAAAGAACGAATTCCACAATGTTCTTCATGACTATGAATGCCTCGGCCTCAACGTTATCGGTGTGGATGCCAGCGAAAAATTCTTCAAAGAGCTTGCCGGTGTAACCGAACCCGAACAGAAACGTAAAATCATTGGCAAAGGCTTCATTGACGTATTTGATGCCGAAGCACAAAAAATAACCGATGCCAAATGGCTCGCCCAAGGCACTATTTACCCCGACCGCATAGAAAGCCTTAACATAACAGGCAAAGTCATTAAAAGCCATCATAACGTAGGTGGCTTACCTGAAAAAATGAACCTCCGCTTGTGTGAACCTCTCCAATGGCTGTTCAAAGATGAAGTGCGCCGCGTAGGGCGACAGCTCGGCATGCCGGAACACCTGATAGCACGTCACCCTTTCCCTGGACCAGGTTTGGCCGTACGCATACTTGGAGATATCACCCCAGAAAAGGTACAGATACTCCAAGATGCCGATGACATCTTCATTCAAGGTCTGCGCAATTGGAAAGTAACCGACAAGGACGGCGGCGAAGAGTCTTTATATAATAAAGTATGGCAAGCCGGAGCCATTCTGCTTCCGGTCAAAAGCGTAGGCGTAATGGGTGATGAACGAACTTATGAGCGTGCTGTGGCATTGCGCGCCGTAACAAGCACCGATGCAATGACGGCCGACTGGGCACACTTGCCTTATGAATTCTTAGCCAAAGTAAGCAATGACATCATTAACCATGTAAAAGGCGTTAACCGAGTATGTTACGATATTTCTTCCAAACCACCATCAACTATTGAGTGGGAATGACACAAATACTATCGTTTTCGACAGCGTATTAATTTACAGCCGTTTACATTTTTCAATTGCGAAGCGTAGGCGGCTGTAATTACATAGTATTGCAAATAATTGTACCCTGCTATTGTACCCCACATATGTTTTTAGTATTTTTGGAATACCCAAATTGATAATTATGGCAAAAAAGAACCAATCTACCAGATTAACCCAGCAACATAAAACGGCTCATGGTGTTGTTGGGATATTTGGCAATGAAGCTAAACTGCACGACATGACTGTCGGATAAGTATCTCATTTAGTTCTGAATCAGCTAAAAGCAGATTTTCCAAATTTGACATTTCGATATAGAGAAAACATTCGTAAGGAAGAAATCAATTTGGCTCTACAGAAAATTGACAAAGAATTAGGCCAAACGTTATTTGTGCCTAATTCAAGTATTATTCCCGATGGTGGAATAATAGAGGTTAAAGATGACAATAATGAATGGCGTATCATTTTAGTATCAGAAGCAAAACATCAAGGGAAAGATATAGAAAACATACCTTCTTCCCTGTTTTCTTTGAAGACAGAGAAGATCCAGCGCTGCAGGAACAGGCACGCATGGCCAAGATAACTGCTCGGCTTCAGATAGACAATAACATCTATGATTACCTCAGATACTCCTATAATTTCGACTCTCCAGAAATCAACAGAAACAAGAAAACGCTCATCGAGGGACAAAACCGGATTCCGGATTTCATAGGATTTCTGGCAGAACTAAAGAATGGTGCACGCATGGCGGAAAATCCTAAAGGATATATTATCGGGGCTATTAAAAAGAAATTGAAAGAAAAATAAAGAATAAAACGAAAATTTCTTGTTTATATTGCCAAAAAAGTATATATTTGTAATATACGTAACTTTAAAAAAATATCTTTATGAAAGCACTAAAGTACATTTTATCAATTTTCTTACTGTCCATAATCGTTAGTTGCAGTAATGATTCAGAAGAAGTAATAAACAGTTCTAAAAACGAATCAACGAAGTTTAATGAAATTACTCAAATCAAGAGCGCCTTTGAGAGTAAAGATTTTCAATCAATAAAAGATGCTTCCGCTTATGCAAATAGTTTAATACAAGATATTAAACCTATCTCTAGAGCTATCAGTGAAGATGATTATATAGAAAATATATCCCCTAGAGTATTGGAAGTTATAGAAAGTATGAAAAACATAAAAGCTGATACAGAAGCTTCCCCAGAAGCACTAAGAATTCAGCTCAAAGAAGTTATAAAAAACAGTTCACTGTCTCCTACAACTACGGAATACAGTATTTTAATGTATTCCGTAGATATAGCTATTGAAGCTATTTATTATGCTATGGAGTTAGAAGCTCCAGAAGCAACCACGAGAGGATTTTGGAGTTCGGCATGGAAAGTAGTAAAATGCGTTGCAGGAACTGCGGGATCTGCGGGATTAGGTGCAGTTGGTGGCGCAGGGGTTGGAACCGTCATACTACCTGTTATCGGTACAGTATCAGGCACCGCTTTAGGTGGGTGGAGTGGTGCTTTAGTAGGAGTTGCAACTTTTTGCTAAAAGCATGAAAAAAAATACTCTGATAACGATATTTTGTATATCAACATTTATTATCATCCCACTATTTGTTGATTTACTCATACATGGATACTATACAAAATGTTTCGTTATAGTTTTCCTATTTGTGCTATCAATCATTGGACTACACAAAAGAATCCGATTATTATCTAATTAAAAATAGACTCAATTCTGCATAGTAATACCAACTGAAAGCTAAGTAATAATTACTTAGCTTTCAGTTCATCAACTTGCCTCTTATAATACTCATAGTACTGTTGATAATTGTCTCGGTCTTTCGAAGCACTCACCCATAAACAACACATCAGACAGGCAAACAATAGGTTGGGGAAATTAGTTGGCAAAAATAATAACCAAGATTTAATGGCTGCTGGGAATGCTATTGAGAGATCTCATAAAAATATTTCGGAAATAGCAAATTCCATGTTAGGTGAATCACACTTTCCTTATGTTCTTTTCCTCGAAGGTTCCAATTTTCTTACGGAAACAATTAGTATAGTCCGACCAGATGGACGTGTAGTTGTTCTTGAATATAATTCTGGCACTCTTAACAGATTAGACCGTCTAACAGCAACAAATTACGGTTTGCCTATTAATACTAACTTATGTAAAAATAGATTTATACATCATAAGGACAAAACAATAATGCTTCAAGCCGCATCTATTTATACACAGGGAAATGGAGAACGATGGAGTCCTGTACAGATGTTTAATATAATGTTAGAAATTGCCAGAACACCTATGCAGATGATGTATAGTGATTTATTCTATCAACTTCAGAAACAGTAAAACTACTCAGTTATGGCACGGCAAGCGACTAACAACACCTTACACAAGGCAAAGAGTTCAAAAAGCGATGAGTTTTACACATTGCTTGAAGATATTGAGAGGGAACTTGTCTTTTACAAAGAATGTTTTCGTGGAAAAACGGTTTATTGCAATTGTGACAATCCAAAGGAAAGTAATTTCTTCAAATATTTCTTCAAGAACTTTAGACTTAACGAAACTCGTAGCATCATATTATGTTCCTAATACTCAAAATCTATTTTACGAATCAGAGCCAGAGCATGGCGGTTATATAGAATGTACTTTAGACGATGTTGACGCCAATATTGCCGACTTGCCATGTAAATCATTCAATGACAATGGAGATTTTAGAAGTCAAGAATGCATATCATTGTTGAAGCAGGCAGACATCGTTGTAACAAATCCTCCATTTTCCATCTTCAGGGAGCATCTCGCACAAATAACTCGTTATAAAAAAGATTTTCTAGTTATTGGCAACATTAATGCTATTTCAAGAAGTCTTTCATCTAATCCAAACAAATAAAGCTTGGTTAGGCGTACATCTTGGTAGAGGAATCTCTGGTTTTAAGATGCCTGACCATTATGAAATGTATGGGACCGAAACTTCGATCTCCACTAATGGCGATAGAATTATATCTCCAAACAATTGTCTTTGGCTTACAAATTTAGACATTCAAAAAAGACATGATCGATTGAAACTGACAAAAGTATATAGTGGCAACGAGGATTTATATCCTAAATTTGACAATTTCAATGGCATAAATGTCAACAGAACCCAAGATATACCAATGGATTATGAAGGTGCAATAGGTGTACCTATTACCTTTCTGCACAAATACAATCCTTCACAATTTGAAATTATCCAGTTTAGAAAAGGAGACGATGGTAAAGACCTTTCCATTAAAGATAAATGTCCTTACTTCCGAATCTTGATAAAAAACAAACAACCATCCAAAGCACCTGTGATAAGTTCATCCTTATTTGCTTTGCCAAACGTAGAAGTAGGTAATGTCATTTCAGATTAGTTCATTTTAAATCTCAGAAATGAAGCTAATCTACAGAATGTTAGCCTCAACCAGTTTTAGATAATTGTACCCCAAAAATATACCCCGCAAATGGCTAAAACAGTGTATAACTCTGATAATCAACATTTTTTCATTACCGAGTGGGAATAATCCTAACAGCTTAACGTCAAACCGGTGTTTTGATGAGCCCCCTTACCACTCCTGTCAATAGTGCCTCCAACAGTCCATTGAATGGATAAGACTGTACAAAAAACAAGATATAAATGATTGCTAAAACAGATTCAGACAATTGAAAATTCAATATCCCCTAAATCCAACACCCTCAAAAGAGAATAACCACAACAGAACTTACACAAATAATAACCTCAAAAAATATGAGCTCCAAGCCCTATCAATCATTATCATTCCTTTTGTTGACATAATGCAAGTACAATAAACAGAATCGGCTGCCTTTTCATAAAAGCAACCGATTCCGTTTATCTCACTTAGAGAATTATATCAATGAAGCAAAAGGGATTATTTAAAAATTTCGGCCAACTTATTTTCTAAATCCTCACCTCTCAATCCGCCAGCAATAACCTTACCATCCGGACCAACAAGCAACGTTGCTGGAATAGAATTAATACCATAAATTTGACCGGCCACACAATTCCATCCTTTTAAATCGGAAAGATGATGCCAAGGAATATCAAGTTTTTTAATACCTGCAATCCAAGCTTGCTTATTATTGTCAAACGAAAGACCTACGATATCAAAACCTTTGTCATGATATTTGTCATACAAAGCCTTTACATGAGGCATTTCAGAACGACATGGGCCACACCAGGAAGCCCAAAAATCAATGAGTACATACTTGCCCTTACCGACATACTCCGAAAGTTTATGCTCTACACCGGTTGTATCTGCCATAGTCAAATCCGTGAACATCACACCAGGTGTCTGCCGTTTCCATCCTTCAATACTTTTCTTCATGCGTTGCGTAAGCGGCACTTGCATAAAAACAGGATTTTTCTCTGCTATAGCAACAATGTCCTCTTTTTGCATTACATTGTAATTAACAAGCAAATAGGCTGGAAACTTTAAATTAAGATTTTCCTCGCAACACTGCTTTATATCAGCCGCAAGAGCCTTTTGGACCGCTTTATAACTTTCACTTATACGATTACCTTTAGCGCTATCTTCAGGTTCATTATCATTATTTTTAGGGAGTTTTTCAAACTCCTTCATAAGTTTTATAAGTTCCTCCGCATGCTTTTTGGCTATGGCATTCCACTTCGACAACCCATCATTCTCAGGAGTACCAGCAGATTTTACAGCATCAATATCCACACTCACATTCCCGTCAAGAATAACGGGAACATTCTTATTTTCTTCTACAAGAACTACCGCAAAAACATTATCAGCAGCATCACCCGAAAAACTGAAACGACCGTTAACCACAGCCGTAGTGTCCGCCTTCCGCGTTGTAACGTTATACAATAAAACATTTTTAATTCCCTCAGGAGCCTTACCGCTAACAGTATATTGCTGTGCACCAGCAACAAGAGTCATAGCTCCGAAGAGCAGAGTAATAATACTTTTCTTCATATTGATGAATGTTTTTAATTTACCTATATTAAAGTGGGTGCAAATATACGCTACACGAAGCATTCTGCCAAAAGAAACAGTAAGATTATGGCTTAGGAACAATAAACGGGTCACAAACGGCCTATTTATTCCATATTGGGTTTAACATTTCACATTTTGCAACTTTCTATCCGATTTTTTCTTTCTAACTTTGTGCTCTAAATTGTACACAAACAAATTACCTGATTTTATGCAGAAAAGCGACAGCGTTGTTATCATACCTACATACAACGAGAAAGAAAACATTGAAAACATCATCCGTACCGTATTTTCATTGGAACATCGTTTTGATATTTTAATCATTGACGACGGTTCTCCAGACGGAACGGCCAACATTGTAAAGAATCTGATGGCCGTAGAATTCAAAGACCGCCTCCATTTGGTGGAACGTCAGGGCAAACTAGGCTTGGGAACAGCTTATATTGCCGGTTTCAAATGGGCTTTGGAACACGGTTACGAATATATTTTCGAAATGGATGCGGACTTCAGCCATGATCCCAACGATGTACCACGCCTCTACAAGGCCTGTGCCGAAGACGGAGCAGATGTAGCCATAGGTTCGCGCTACGTAACGGGAGTTAACGTTGTTAACTGGCCAATGGGCCGTGTATTAATGAGCTACTACGCCTCAAAATATGTGCGTATTGTTACAGGCATCCCCGTACACGACACCACCGCCGGCTTCAAATGTTACCGCCGTCGCGTACTGGAGACGATAGACTTGGATGCCATCCGTTTCAAGGGCTACGCTTTTCAGATTGAAATGAAATTCACCGCCTATAAATTGGGATTCAAGATAAAAGAAGTTCCCGTTATTTTCGTCAACCGTCAATTAGGCACAAGCAAAATGAGCGGCGGCATATTCGGCGAAGCCCTTTTTGGCGTAATGCGTCTGCGCTGGGCCTCCATTTGCGGAAAAATAAAAGCCAAGAAATAACTTTGAAAATCAAGCGGAGATGCTTTTCTCATAAAGCATCTCCGCCTTTTCTTCATTTTCTTCGAATCCACATATCAAAAATGCATACCAGAACACTTATCAGCAATGCGACTATCGTTAATGAGGGCCGTTCCTTTATCGGATCTGTACTTATAGAAGATGACCATATAGAAACCATAGCAGAAGGATACAATAAAATTTCCGGTTTTGCGGCTGATACTGTCATTAACGCGTCAGGCTGCATACTACTACCGGGAGTTATCGATGAGCACGTACACCTTCGCGATCCTGGTCTGACCCACAAAGCAGACATCACTACCGAAAGCCGCGCCGCAGCCGCAGGAGGCATAACCACCTTTCTGGACATGCCCAACACGCTGCCCCAAACAACATCCCTAAAGGCCTTTCAGGAAAAGCTGGCTCTTATGGAACAAAAAAGCCATGTCAACTACGGGTGTTTTTTCGGTGCCACGCAAGACAATCTTGAGGAAATGCTCCGTTTGGACCGCCGAAAAGTTTGCGGCATAAAACTCTTCATGGGAGCATCAACAGGCAATATGTTAGTCGACAACGATCTCGCACTTGATGCGATATTCGAACAGACATCCATGCCACAAACAGGAGACAAGCAAAAGAAGGTACATGGTCTTCCCGTTATGGTACATTGCGAAGACTCTGAAATCATTGCCCGTAATATGACAGCCTGTAAAGAGAAATACGGCTGCGACCCCGACATACGCTTCCATTCCGAAATTCGTTCTGAGGAAGCCTGCCTGTCCTCAACCAGACGTGCCATAGCTTTGGCTAAGAAACACCACACACGTTTACATGTGGCACATGTATCCACTGCTAGCGAACTGAAACTATTCTCAAAGGACACCCCTTACATCACGGCCGAAGCCTGTGTGCCCCACCTTCTCTTTACCAACGAAGATTATCACCAACTGGGCGCACGCATCAAATGCAATCCGTCCATAAAAACAATTGCAGACCGTACCGCACTGAGAAAGGCTCTTACAGACGGCACAATATCGATTATCGGAACAGATCACGCCCCACATACTCTTCAGGAGAAAAGCGGCGGAGCCGCAAAGGCTGTATCAGGAATGCCAATGCTGCAATTTTCTCTCGTTTCCATGCTTGAACTTGTAGACGAGAGAATACTCAGTCTGGAACGTGTTGTCGAACTTATGTGTCATGCGCCGGCACGGTTATTTAACATAGAGAACAGAGGCTATTTGCGCGAAGGTTTCAAAGCCGACCTCGTATTGGTGCGTCCACAATCGCCCTGGACTCTCACCCCCAACCGCATAGAAAGCCGGTGTAACTGGAGTCCGCTGGAAGGTCATACATTCAGATGGCGCATAGAGAAAACATTCTGCAACGGTTTCCTCATATACAATAAAGGAGCGCTGACAGACGAGAATTTCCGTGGACTTGCCGTAACTTACGACCGATGAGGCGTTTGTTTTTCTACAAACCGACTGAGCTATTGCCCTATATCAATTGGATTTACTTTTTCCATGCGTGGGGCCTGCCGCCGCGGTTCAACGGCATTGCCAATGTACATAACTGCAAAGCCTGCCGCATGAGCTGGGTAAACAGTTTCAGCGAAAATGAACGGGTACAGGCTCGTGAGGCCGAGCACCTGCACAGCGAGGCCATCGGCCTGTTGAGAACAATGAACGACTTCTACGAAGCCCGTGCCCTGGTTGAATTGTTACCGGCATGGAGCCAAGACGAGGATCTCATTGTCGTCAAAGCCCCTCAGTTGCCCGAAATCTCCCCTAGTGTTGAAACCTCTGTTTCAGACCTAAAGACAACAGTTCTGCCACTATTACGCCAGCAAAGTCCCAAGTCTGTTTCACAACCCAACCTGTGTCTGGCAGACTTCATCAGTCCATATCCCCCAGATGAACCACTTATACGGAAACGGCTATACACCGGAACTCCGGATGCCGATGTAAACAATACCTTGGGCATATTTGCCACCTCCGTACACAACATAACCGGCACTACTTTCAACAGCGACTCATATACCCACATGCTGGTGCAAACACTTAGCGACCGTTTGGCTGAAGCAGCCGCCGAAAAGATGCACGAAGAGGTGCGCCGGTGTTTTTGGGGATATGCCCCCGAAGAACATCTGCTCCCGCATGAACTTTTTTCCGAACGGTATCAGGGTCTACGGCCGGCCGTAGGCTATCCTTCCCTGCCCGACCAAAGCTTGATATTCCTGCTGGACCAAGTGGCGGACTTCGGAGAAATAGGCATAGAACTCACGGAAAACGGCATGATGCTGCCCCACGCCGCAACAGCCGGCCTGATGTTCGGACACCAGGCCGCACAACATTTCAGCATTGGCTGCATTGACGAAACGCAATTTACAGATTACGCCGGCAGACGGGCCATGCCTGCCGACCGTCTCAGACGTTTTCTCTCACGCAATTTGAGATCCCTGTAGAGATTTCAAAAAAACTCGTTCATACTTCCTCCCTGCCAAATTCTTTTCCAATCCCAAAGTAATCCTCCCACAGTGCTTCTACGTATATTACTCCCGCTCCTCCTGCTGCTTTGGTTGCCCGCCTGGGGCATTTACCGAATACATTTGCGCCACTTCCTGCACGGCAAACGCCTGCTATGCCTCTGTTTCCTTCTGCCCAATGCCCTGCTGTCAGCCGGATTGCTGAGCATGGCTCTCAATGAAAGCTATTCGTCTTCTGCCGCCCATATAAAAGGAGCACTGCTGACCGCCACACTCTGCCTGACCGTTCCGGAAACACTCACTGCCATAATCATGAGCCTCGGTCTCCTATTGCGCCGACAGCTGCCACGCATATCAAAAATAATCAATTGTGTAGCCTACCTTACAGGAGTACTCTTTTTCGCCGGCATGCTTTACGGTTTCACGGCAGGCTACCGCCACATCATCATAAAAGATTTTACATTCAAAAGCACAAAAGTGCCCGCCGCGTTCAACGGCTACCGCATCGTACAGCTGTCCGACCTGCATCTCGGAACGCTCAGCCGTCACAAAGAGGTGGTGCAAGCCATTGTTGATTCAGTCAATGCCTGCAAGGCCGACCTCATAGTCTTTACAGGGGATCTGGTGAACTACAACGCTGATGAAATTGCGGAATTTGTACCTGTACTGAGCCGAATGCAGGCCCGTGACGGCGTGCTGTCTGTCATGGGTAACCACGACTACTCGCAATACCACCGATGGGGCACACCGGCAGACAGCATGGCCAACATACAACGGCTTCAGGAGTACCAGCGTGACATGGGATGGAAGCTATTGCTCAACGACAATTTCATAATCCGTCATAACTCCGACAGCCTCGCCATCGTGGGCGTGGAAAACGACGGACATCCTCCTTTCCCTTCACTGGGCAATCTCGACAAGGCACAAAAAGGTCTGAAGGCCGGCTGCCTTAAAATACTGCTGTCACACGACCCTACCCATTGGCGACGGCGCGTCATTCCGGAAACAGACATAGCCCTCACGCTTTCGGGCCACACTCACGGCATGCAATTCAAGATAGGCGGATTTTCGCCTGCCCGATGGTTCTATAGAGAATGGGGCGGTGCATATTCCACTCCGCAAGGACAGACCCTCTACGTCAGCCTGGGAACCGGAGAAGTCATGCTACCTTTCCGTCTGGGAGCCTGGCCGGAAATAAATGTTATAACACTGAGAAACAGTTAAAACACACAACAACGCCCCGAATGTGCATTTTTAACATTTCTTGCTTTTCAAGGAAAAATGTTGTATCTTTGCTCTTGGCCAAGCGGGGAATTCATGCAGAAGACTCCGCTTTTCTTGTATTTTCAAGTAGATATGCAGGAAAAAAGCCTTTTAAAACGGGTCAAAAACCAAGTATTGCAATTTAAATTCCAAGTATTCGTGTTAAAATTCGGATAAGGACTTTCCAAAATTCAATGCTTGAAACGCTCAAAACACCTCATCCAATTGTAACAAAAGGTTAAAAATGTTAATGTTCAACGGCGGCTGAAAACCTGTAAGTTTCCCTCATCAGCAAAAATCCTCAACACAAAAAATAATTATGATAACGACCCTTCTCTACAGAATCTACCAATTTTTCATCGTTCTTCCTATCGGGTTGGTCCTCACAGCCCTGACCGCCATCGTCACCAGCATCGGCAGCATTGCCGGCAATGCTCATTTCTGGGGTTATTATCCGGGCAAAATATGGTCGTACCTCATCTGCCGCCTGTTACTCCTGCCCATCACCGTGGAAGGACGCGAAAACATAGACAGCAAGCAGAGCTACGTTTTCGTGGCCAACCATCAGGGCCCGATGGATATTTTCCTCATCTACGGCTTTCTAGGCCGTAATTTCAAATGGATGATGAAAAAATCGTTGCGCCGCATTTTTCTCGTCGGATACGCCTGTGAAAAAGCCCATCACATATTCGTAGACAAATCAGGACCCAAGAAAATTCAGGAAACTTATGACAAAGCCCGTGAAACGCTCATTGACGGCACATCGGTAGTGGTATTTCCTGAAGGTTCGCGTACCTTCACCGGCCACATGGGCATTTTCCGTAAGGGAGCCTTCCAGCTGGCTGACGAGCTACAGTTGCCGGTTGTTCCCATTACAATAGACGGTTCTTTCGATGTGCTGCCCCGCACAGCCGGCTTCAACTTCGTAAAACGTCACCGCATGCGTCTTGTCATCCACCACCCAATTCCGCCGACAGGCAAAGGGGCCGATGACATCAAACAAATCATGCAGAAAAGTTATGACACCATCATGAACGACCTGCCCGAAAAATACCGGGGATACGTTGAAAACAAAGACCAATAAAGACGGACTTCATATTCCCTACTCCACTAAAAATGCTTACCTTTGCAGAAACCCTACTTACCGCAAATGGAAAACTATATAGTATCGGCACGTAAATACCGTCCCGCCACTTTCGACTCAGTGGTAGGGCAAAGCGCATTGACCACTACGCTGAAAAATGCCATAGCCTCCGGCAAACTGGCTCACGCCTATCTCTTTTGCGGCCCGCGCGGAGTGGGCAAAACGACATGCGCACGCATCTTTGCCAAAACCATCAACTGTCTGACGCCCAACGAAAACGGCGAAGCCTGCGGCGAATGTGAAAGCTGCAAGGCTTTCAGCCAAAACCGCAGCTACAACATACACGAGCTGGACGCGGCATCGAACAACTCGGTGGAGGACATCCGTCTGCTCATCGAACAGGTGCAGATACCTCCACAGGTGGGACGCTACAAAGTATTCATCATTGACGAGGTGCACATGCTGTCAACGGCAGCTTTCAACGCATTTCTCAAAACGCTGGAAGAACCACCCGCACACGCCATTTTCATACTGGCCACAACGGAGAAACATAAGATCCTGCCCACAATCCTGAGCCGCTGCCAAACTTACGATTTCAGCCGGATGGAAGTGAGCGACATCGTACCGCACCTCAAGCGTGTGGCCCAGCAAGAGGGCATAACCTATGAGGAAGAGGCTTTGGCCGTCATAGCCCAAAAAGCCGATGGAGGCATGCGCGACGCACTCTCCATATTCGATCAGGTGGCCAGTTTCACCGGGGGGGATATCACTTACAAAAAGGTCATAAAAAACCTCAACGTACTCGACTACGATTATTATTTCAACATAACGGCAGCTCTCCTGAAGACGGATATACCCTCTGCCATGCTGACACTCAACGAAATCCTTTCAAAAGGATTTGAAGCCAACCATTTTGTCAGCGGACTGGCCGCCCATTTCCGCAACCTGCTCGTGAGCCGCGACGCCCAGACACTGCAGCTCCTCGAAGCAGCCGAAAACATCCGCCAGCGTTATCAAGAACAAGCCGAACAATGCCGGCCCCAATTTCTATACCGCGCACTGCGCCTCTGCAACAACTGCGACATCAACTATCGCACAAGCAGCAACAAGCGGTTACTGGTGGAACTGACGCTCATAGAAATCGCACAGACTGACGATGACGAAGGCTGTGGGCGTGGCCCTACGAAGAAACTTAAACCTATATTCAAGACTTCTGCACCCCAACCCACACCCAATGTAAAAACAGCAGAAGCACAACAGGCTAGCACCGGTACCACCCTCCCCCAAGCAATAACGGACAGAACTTCCGGCACACCAATCAGCACGGCGCCTGCTCCCCAATCTGCAACTCCGCAGCCACCGGCAAAAGCGACTGTACGCTTTAAGGTGCCACACACAATTTCCATCCATAAGAAAGCGATCACAGAAAACACCCGACAGCCGGACGCCCAACAAACAACGGCATGTACGATTCAGGAAGAAAGGACTTTCACCCCCAATGAACTGTCTTACCAGTGGCTTCGTTTTGCTACCGCTCTACCACAAGAGCAACGGGCCATGGCCGAACGGATGAAAAACATAACTCCAGTCATGGCAGAAGACTGGAGAGTTGATATTCCAGTTGAGAACCAACAGGTAATCAACTACATGGAGCAACTAAGAAACGAAATAACGCACCATCTGCGCATGCAGTTGCACAACGGAAAAATAACACTCAACTTCCGCCTCATCGAAGCCAAAGAACAAAAGCGTGCTTACAGCCGACGGGAACAATACGCCTTAATGCTCAAAAAGAGCCCGGAACTGGCTGAACTGGCTAAGATTCTCAAACTAGAGCTGGCCTAAGACACACGCCTGCAGAAAACATAAAAACGATAAGGACAATCCACCCTTCTCTACAAATAAAACAAAAGACCAATACAATCTCCGAAAAATATCAAAAAAAGAAATATATCATTATGGAAAAGCAAGCACACAAGTATGTAACCGTAGCCTATGAACTCTATGCCGACAACGACAAAGGTATCCACGAACTCATAGAAAAAGCCCCGGTAGAACATCCTTTCCAGTTCATCACCAATATGGGAGAGACTCTCGATGCCTTTGAACAGCAAATAACCCCGCTGCAAGCCGGCGAAAAATTTGATTTTACCCTTAGTGTAGATGAAGCTTACGGTCCCTACGTGCAAGAACACGTTCTGGAACTCGCCAAAGAAATTTTCTGCGTAGACGGACGTTTTGACAAAAATGCCATCTACCCCGGCAGCGTCATCCCATTGGTCAATGCTGATGGCAACCGCTTCGAAGGTCTGGTGCTAGAGGTAAAAGAAGACAAAGTCGTTGTGGATCTTAACCACCCTCTTTCCGGAAAGGCCCTTCACTTCCGTGGCAGCGTTGTCACGTCCCGTGAAGCAACAGATGCAGAAATACAAGGTCTCATAAACCGTATGAGTGGCGAAGGTTGCAGTTGCGGCGGATGCGGCGGCGGTTGCGAAAGCGGTTGCGGCGGTCATCATCATGAAAAAGAAGGCTGTGAAGGCCATCAGCATGGAGAAGGCGGATGCAATGGCGGCCACCAGCACGAAGGAGGATGTTGCGGAAGCGGACATTGCCACTAACACAATCATGAAAGAAAACACACCATGAACACTTTCGGTAATATATTCCGCCTCACCACCTTTGGCGAAAGTCATGGCCCCGGCGTAGGAGGCATTATCGACGGCATGCCGGCCGGACTACCCGTAGATCTGGATTTTCTTCAACAAGAACTCAACCGACGACGCCCCGGACAAAGTCTGCTGACCACCCCACGCAAAGAAAGCGACAAGGTGGAAATACTATCGGGAGTATTCGAAGGAGTAACAACGGGATGCCCCATCGGATTTCTTGTACGCAACGAAAACCAACACTCCTCCGATTACGATAACCTCAAGGATGTGTTCCGCCCGAGCCATGCCGATTTTACCTATTTCACTAAATATGGAGGCGTACGCGACCACCGAGGCGGTGGCCGCTCATCGGCACGCGAAACCATAGCCCGATGCGTGGGAGGCGCATTTGCAAAAATGGCCTTGCACCAACTAGGCATACATGTAACAGCTTACACTTCACAAGTTGGAAATATTGCAGTTAATACCGATTACAGAGAACTTGATCTCAGCCTTACGGAAACAAATGCCGTACGTTGCCCAGACATTGAGAAGGCACAGGAAATGGCTGATTTAATAGCCGAAGTAAAAAGCAGCGGAGACACAATAGGCGGCATTATTACTGGTATCATTACCGGATGTCCGGCAGGACTTGGTGAACCCGTCTTCGGCAAGCTTCACGCCGCATTGGGTGGTGCCATGCTAAGTATCAATGCGGTAAAAGGATTTGAATACGGCGAAGGATTTGCCGGAGTCTGTTCCCGAGGCAGTGAAGCGAACGATGTGTTCACTCCCGATGGAAAAGGCGGTATAACCACTACCACCAATCATAGTGGCGGAATACAAGGCGGTATCAGCAACGGGCAGGACATCTACTTCCGAGTAGCTTTCAAACCGGTTGCGACCCTGCTCCGAGAGCAACAAACCGTTGACCGCTACGGAAAATCCACAACGATCAAGGCACGGGGAAGACATGATGCTTGCGTATTGCCACGTGCTGTCCCCATCGTTGAAGCCATGGCTGCCATGACTATTTTTGACTATTATTTGCTCAACCTAAAATCAATATGTTAAAAACGAACCTTATTCAAAAATATTTTTACATTTATTCTTGTTTAATTAAGTTCGTTTTACTATATTTGCCTCATGAAGTTGTCGTGAGGACAACATACAAATAGTTTAGTTAAGTCTAGTTTAGTTTTTGTGTTGGTTAATGGAGCCCCATAGCGATGGTGGTCTCCATTAATTTTGAGTAAAGCCATAATTTTACGGAGGCCAAATAAACAAAATACGATACCTTTATTTAATAACCTAATAAAACCAATCCCAATGAAAGCATTAAGTTTTATTTCCGCAACATTATTGTTACTTACAGCCTGCGGAGGAAATTCAGACAAAAACGCTCCGACATCAGCCGACAGCCTTCAAGCCAATACCGACACAACAGCAACAACCTCCATCGAAGGTGAATGGATACAACCAATCTCCGGAATGGACGGTCTGCAAGGCATAAAGTTTGAAGCCAACGGCAAGGCTTCTTCCATAAACATGGCCACACTTCAGTATGAAACATGGACGCAAAACGGCGATACCATTATCGTGACCGGCACAAGTATCGGCAACGGCCAAACACTTCAGATGGAAGAAACGTTTGTACTTGAAGGCGACAGCCTGGTACGCTACGCCAACGGTAATGCTACTACTGACAAATTAGGCCGCCGCAGCTAAAAAAACAACTTACAGGATACAATAGGGGAACCGTCTCAACGAAAAGAAGAGGCGGTTCCCTTCTTTTTTTGAGGATTTTAAAGGAGAATTCCGCTATGGCTCAACGGTAAAAAATACCCTGATATGGCGATTGCCACCTTAGGAGGTTATAATATCTTTGCACCCGTAAAAATTAATAAAAAATAAAACAAATGAAATCTGCAAAAATCATTTTACCAACGCTACTAGCAATCTCTCCCTTAACCGGCATCTCCGTCAAAGCAACTCCACCCTCCATGAAAAATCCAATAATAGAGGCAGAGATTCCCGACAGTACAAATCCTGCTCCACGTTTCACATGGGGAGTTTCAATCACAACCGAAGGTCAATGGAACATGAGCAACAACCATGGCGCATGGGCTAACCTTATAGAGGCGGAAATAACTGCCGCTTTGTGGCAAACAGCCCTATTTGAAGCCGGAGCCATAAGCACTTACACTCTAGGGAAGAACGCAACCGATGTGAGGCAGGATTTTTCAAATATCAACGCCACTAACCGAGCTTTCCGATTGACCCATCTGGGCATCGAGCAATATATCGGAAGCAGCATCCGCCTGTTTGCCGGATTGAGACAAGCTGACGCAGACTATTTCAACACCGAAATGGCCGGCCTATTCACTGGAGCCTCCTATGGATGTCTGCCCATTGTCAACGATAATTTCAATGTCAACGTCTACCCCGTAGCTGCGCTCGGTGTGCATGCCGAATGGACGCCGAAGGAGAATATGACACTCAAGACAAGTCTTTACAACGGGGCTTCTTCCGACCGTATCGACCATCAGTTCCGCTTCCGGCCTCACCGCGACGGCCTGCTAAACCTAGGATCTATAACTTACACCTTACCGGCTGCCAAGGACAACGAGCTGCCGGCCAACTACGTGATTAGCTATAACATAGGTAACCACCGCCATGCCTATCAAGACAGACGCCATACGCAATTCGGGTTCTACGTCACAGCAGAGCAACCTCTCTTCCGAATGGGGCGTCTGCGTCTCTGCGCCACGGGCACGGGGGCTATGGAATTCAATGACCCACAGGTGGCCGAAGGCTATTGGAACGCGGCACTGGCGCTCGAACACGTGACACGCCGTGGCGGCACTCTGGCTTTCGGCCTGAGCCGCGCCTATTATTCAGACGGACACGAAACTGATCTTGAGGCCACCTTCGTCCTACCCGTCAACAAATATTTCAGCCTCCAGCCCACACTTCATTATCTCTGCACCGATGGAAAACGGCAAGTAGTGGGACAACTGCGTCTGATGGCCGAGTTTTAAAAAAGTCTGGTGAAACAACGAAAAAGTCCTCTCTCACATTAACGTTTTTAACCTTTCATCACATTTCCAAGCATTCATTTTCCAACTCCACGTATTGGAGTCGGAAAAGTCAGTATTACTTTTTTAACACCAATACGGGGAGTTTAAATTGCAATACGGAGATTTTTCAATAAAAATACGGTAAAAACGGGTCAAGCCGAAATTCCGGTGCATTTGTTAAAATTCGAGAGCTGA
>NZ_BEWW01000167.1 GCF_002933955.1 Prevotella sp. MGM2 | reverse complement strand
TATGTGCAACTTTTTACTCATATTTATCAACTTAAATTAATTCCGCCAACGGGTTCCAACAAGTATGAATGTACAGATTGTAATCTTGTGGTAACTGAAATGGTGCTGGAAAATTACTCAAATTTGGATTTACTCAGCATACCCATTAATGCTATCATCAAAGGCGTTCAAGCTCATAATTACAGTGGGCAATTAAGACAAACTAAAGTGGTCATAGTATGAGCAAAAAGAAGCGAAACACATACCGATTTTCAGTCATTGAGCATTATGCTCAGACTATAGAAGTCACGGCATCATCTTGTTTGGAGGCTGATAAAATTGCAAGAGAACTGGCAAGTAAGCTCAGTTTGGGTAAAGATTATACTGAAGGCAATGCTGACATCAATCTGGATAAAATCGTTGAAGTTCAGTTAGACGATGATCGTTCCCCGGAAGATAGGTTGGATGAAATTGCCGAAGAGACTACAGTAAATTGGTATCAAACTATGTTGCCTTGGCAAAGAAAAGAGCTTTCTCAAGAAGAACTTTACAAGTATGCAGAAGAGATGCGGGAAACCCTTGAGCGCATTTTGGATATAACTGGAGAAGTTGATAGAGCCGTCAATCGTATATACCGTACCTAAAAACATCAACAATGAATATTAAACTAAATGACCGGCAGACTAAGTTATTTGAAGATAACTTTAATCGCAAAGCGTATGAACGAGCCAAAAAGCCTATCCAACAAATTGTTTCACAGTCCGAGACTTTTGATGAATTGTGGAGCGGATTAAAAAACTATGAATGTGATGTGGAATTTGAAGATGACTTCACTATTATCTACTGTGAAGTCGAGCTTGACAGGAGTCACATGAAAACAGAAGCAGATTATGTGGGTATTAATTTTGTCATTAAATGGTATGATGAAACTAATACCGGAAAAATCATGACAGCTTCTCTCTATTCTACTGCTCTATCCGGACAGTACATTGCTGACTTGTTATGTGAGATTGACCCAGACACTTGTGAAATTACAGAATGGAAATACGGGGCATAAGATTGTCCTAAAATTGATGACAAGCAGTGATTATCGTCAATAATAAGTAATGAGAAAAAAAGAAACCAATAACCAAACTAAGGTAAAAGGTTTTTATATTAACGAACTAACAAGAGGATTCTTGGGTGATCAAAATGAAGGGCAGATAATGCTCAAAAAAATGGGATTGCCTATTGATACAGTACCTTTCAGTGTTGCTATATTTCTCCAGAATCAAAAAATCTTCTGGATGGATAAGAATGGCAATAAAGCCACTATTTCTTTTAAGCTAAAGCCTAATCAGCTTGAATGTTTTGGTACATACCTTAAAAAGAGAAAATCTATGAGATTGTTCCGAGAATGGGGGAACCATGAAGATCCGGAAGTGATTGCTCGTCTGGAATCAGAAGCCATTGGAGATTGCTGTATGAGATGTATCTACGAAAATTTAATTGAATAATGGGCTGGATAATATTCGTATGTTACCTGATTTACGGAGTAGTTATAAATTTATTCATTCAATTAGAGAAGAACGCTCCTGAAGGAAGTGCTGAAAGAAAAAGAGCTAAAATTATCGTACAATGTCTTATATGGATTGGCATTGGTAGTTTGGGGATTTTCTTCTTATATTGTCTTGGATGGATATGGTATTTCTTCTGTGGAGGATTTCTTCTTTTTGAAGATCAACCATTCTGGGATAAGGTTGTTTGTGGGCTTATCTCTCTTATCCCATTCGGGTTCTTTATCGGCTTCATAATGATATGTTGTGGGTGGGATCCTGATAAATGATTGTTATTTTTAACTTTTATTTACAAACTTTCAAAATCCCGTCTATCTATTATTCTTATGTAACAGACAACAATAACACTAAAATTTGATATATGAAACAGTATCTGGATTTATTGACCCATATCCTTGAACATGGTCATAAAAAGACAGACCGAACTGGTACAGGTACAATCTCTACCTTCGGCTACCAAATGCGATTCGACCTTTCAGAAGGTTTTCCGCTCCTGACTACTAAAAAAGTCCATCTCAAAAGCATCATCCACGAACTACTGTGGTTTCTTGCCGGCGATACCAATGTCAAATATCTTCAAGACAACGGTGTTCGTATCTGGAACGAATGGGCTGACGCAGATGGCGATCTGGGACATATTTATGGTTTTCAATGGCGTAGTTGGCCCGGATATGAAAACAACTCCATAGACCAGATTTCAGAAGCCATCAGCATTATTAAGAATAACCCGGATTCCCGTCGTATCATTGTCAGTGCATGGAATGTGGCAGACCTTTTTGAGATGAATCTGCCTCCATGTCATTGTCTCTTTCAGTTCTATGTTAACGAAGGAAAACTTTCACTTCAGTTATACCAACGTAGTGCCGACAGTTTTCTTGGGGTTCCGTTTAACATTGCCTCTTACGCATTATTAACTATGATGGTTGCTCAGGTGTGTGGACTTCAACCGGGGGAATTTATACACACCCTGGGCGATGCTCATATATATCTGAATCATCTGGAGCAGGTAAGAACACAGTTACAGCGCACTCCTCGACAGTTGCCTAAAATGAATATCAATCCAGCCGTTAAGGACATCTTTCAATTCCGATATGAAGATTTTGAATTGACTGAATATGACCCATATCCCGCCATTAAGGGGGAAGTGTCAGTATAAGCATTTATCAGATACATAACTCAAAATAAGCGACCGGAGAATAAATGACAAGGCAATTTTTTGTAATTTTGCATTGTCTTTCAGTATAACAATAAAACCAAGAGTATGAATAAACAAAGGAGAAACGTACTTCATGCCGTGCTTGATGGTTTAGCAAGGCTGAGAGACCCAGTTCAGAAAGATGAAGCTATCAATATTCTTCAGAAGGCGCAAGTTGATGTTCAAAAGTGTGCTGATGAGGAAGAAGAGGCTCTTGATAATCGACCTGAAGCGTTCCAATGGTCTGCTGGCAATGACGCAATGACAGATAATATATCTGATTTGACTGATGCCAGTGGAGAGTTGGAAGTTCTTATTGACGATTGCCAAAATGCTGATGATTTCGTTTATGAGTCAGTAAAAGGTAGCGTCGTTAAGATAGTAAACAAGATCAAACAAGCAATTCACAGATGAATCAGGAACAACTCGCAGATAGAATCAAATCAGTTAAAGAGGGTGTTGTTTATAGCAGCAACCTCACTTCCTATGCCATTCAGTCCATAGAATCTGGTAGAAGTAACTATCCTGTAGCCAATCTGATTACCTATTGTAATGATGCACATCTAATGCTTACAATGGTAGATTTGGCTACGGAGGATAAATTTCAGCCTCTTTCTGTACTTGATGTGCATAAGATATTAGACTTGTTGATGAAGCGTTATAAGATTGACCATAAACTTGTTTATCGCAAGACTGGAGTTCATTACACTCCACCTAAATCTTTTATCCCGGAAGATCTGGAAAGAATGAAATCTGATAGCGATGGAAAGAAGTATGTGACTCCTCTATCAATCAAAACGCTGTTAGCTGTCTGCGATGTGATTCATTGTGAATTACAGTTTAGTCAAAAGTGATGAACAGCAGTGTCATAGTTATTCAAACAAAATTATGGCAACTAAAAAAGAGGTTCTTGAACAATCTCAGAAAGCTATTGGCGATTTCTTCACATTAGCTAAGTATCTATTGGGAGAAAATGCCCCATACGATATAAACGAAATTCCTAAAGACAGTCCTTTCTATGAAACAGCCAAAGCTATTTCTGATGAATGTGGGCTGGACTGGGAAAATATGTCGCACGAAGATAGCAACCGCGTTATGCTTAATATGCTGTCTGAGTATTTCTGCAACATTCAGCCTGACGAAAAGTATGATGCCATACTAACAATTTCTTTCAAAAAGGTTGATTGATTATGGGTTTAGCCGATACAGTTCAATTTACCTTACGCCCAAAGGATCTGGAGAAAGCGAGTGATTTATTTGGCATTGACTTAGCGATTCTTGACCGGCTTAACGCTCAAAGAATCCTCAATGCTACATATATTCGCAATCTTCTTATCCGGGCTGACTATGAGAGGCTGACCAGCGGCTTGCATTGGTTAGAGCATCAGGATCAAAAATATAATTTTCCTGAAGTCATCAGAGCACTATCTCGTGAATACAATATCAGTCAAGCCAGCATCAGAGACATCCTTCATGGCAGGAATGAATCTCTCTTGTTCTGTAATCGGTGTGGTAAACGCATTGGCAAATCGGTTTATAACAGGACAAAAGGTTTGTGTTCCAACTGTTTTTCAGACAAAATGGAACTCTAATTGATTAAAAGCAGTTTTAATATGAATATGACATTCAAAATCCGTCAATTATGGAAATATTTAAGGGTTCAGGATGATGAGATCTTAATTGTCCGCTCATATAATAAAAGGGCACGTAAAGATGAATATGTCATTGCTGAAGCAACTTCGGACGGCTTAAAAATATCTATAATGTCCGAACTACCCGAACTTCGGTCTGACAGACCATTTCAGATGATTCAGCAACGTGATTCATCGGGTCATCATATAATTCCATCAGTAACTCAACTAATCAAAGATAAAGTTAGTGATTATTAACCATCTCAGATAGGCGTTTTAAGATTTATTAATAAATCTGACGAAGAGCCCTGCACTATTACTTGGTGCAGGGCTTTTTTACGCCCCTAATTGATAAAAGAAAGTATAACATGGCACAAAGAATCAAGACTAATATCAAGTTTCACAAGGGACTTGACAAAGCCGCAGACAAAATATATGGCTTTGTTACCAAATCCAATAAAAGCTGGAGGGGGTGCAATGTCACGGATGAGAAAAAGAAGATTGTATTTGTTGACCCTGCAATCGAGCCAAATATCATTCCTAATATGCTGTATAAATGTTCGCTTGTCCCTATGCGCAATGATCAGGGTTTCATAGCGAAATCAGCCACTCTTATCCAGTTTCCCGGAACCATATCTACTGTTTGTCGTAAAAATGTGTTTGTAGTCAGTGTAAAATTTGGCAACAAAGTTTTCATTTATGATCCGGCAAGCAAAGATCGCCGAAAACGTGATATTAAGTCTATAGCTGATGCTCTCAGAGTTCGTATGGACTTGTTAGATGCTCAGACTGTAACCGAGGACTTTGTGAATAACGCCTGTATGATCAAAAGATTGTACGAACAATCCCAGTCTCATGTTTGAAGAATGTATGTCAAGCAATGAGTTACTGAATGAATATAGGACTGATCTTCCCATCATTCAGGAGAAAACTCTTCGGTTTGATAAGTCCGATTATGTGTCAAGATACCTTTGGAAACGCAGACAACAACCATTAGTTATTATCACCAAGGTCTTTACATCATGCAGCGGCAACCGATATTTAGGGATTTTGGTATATCATCAGTCAGGCATAGGTCAACAGAAGAAATGGGATTGGTCATCTTTCCATATCGGTCTAATGGATACTGAAAAGGGGTTGTGTGCAATCGCTTTCTATACTGAAAGCAAACAAGCTATAAAGTTCACACCTCACTTCTTTCTCAGGTATAAAGAAAGATTTCTATCTGTCTGTGATTGGCAGACAAGAGGGCAACTTTTTTCGACAAAAAGCATACTCGATTTAATTGCCATTTATATGAAGCGCAACCTTACAATGACGTGGATTGAAACCAAGTCTGTATTTCGCAATAAGATTCATATTTTTGGTCCGGTCAATGATGGAGTTGCCTTATTACAGTGGGATAAGCATCGAAAGCTATTACAAGCCAACACATTCGTAACAATGGATATGCTGGATAGTAAACAGTTGCAGATGGTGCGATACGCCCAAATATACATCTCTCTTCCTAAAGCACAAAGAAAAAAATTCCGCTTCCCAGATTTTATTTCTGATGATTGAAAAACAGTATAATCTCATTTAACATGATTAGTCTCAATGAAGGTATAGCCGTCGATGCCGCTCATTCAGTCAAAAATCGAAAGACAGAATTTAGGGGCGTAGATCTTAAAACTGGTAAAACATTGTTTTATTCGGACTTAGGTAATCAGACAATCAATATCGGTGAGTTCCTTGCCATCGTTGAAGCAGTCAAATATATTATCGAACATGACTATCAGCCTAAAATCATCTTTTCGGACAGTAACACGGCAATCAGTTGGTTTAAGAATAAACGTACCGCATCAGGTAAACGTAATGCCAAACTGATGAAAGCCGAAATATATCTCAGGGCTATTGCCTACTGGATTGATGAGATTCAGGTCGTTAAATGGGACAATAAAGCCTGGGGTGAGATACCGGCTGATTTTGGTAATAAGTAAACATTATGAGAACTATCATAGAAATGTATGGTTTAGGTGCAATTCCTATTTCTCACATTTTTGAAGAAGTAGTTGAACCACCACATGAAGTCATTGATGTGGATTATGAAGATATTACAGATCAATGCACCATACCTCAAAACGCCAACTCTACCTCAAATAAAACTTTACTTCTTGAACAACATATAAATTACGAATCTCATGTTAATTCAGATAACAAATAAATGCCATGAAGGATGCGCTCACTGTATGCAATGCTCCAATCCACATGGGGAACACATGGATATGACTACCTTCAAAAATGCTCTAAGATTTGCTCGATTCTTAGGCGTAAGTTCCTACATCATAACTGGTGGAGAGCCAACCGAACATCCTCAATTCTATGAATTTTGTGAGGCTCTTAACCGTTTCATCAAAGGCAGTAAAGTGGTAGGTGGCTTTTCCATCACTTCTAATGGCACATGGTTTCCTGAGCGATATGCTAAAAATATCATAGACTCATTTAGCTACAACGGTGTGCCATGTGGAATAAAAGACATTCAACAAATGATAGCTGATGGCTATATCGCAGGCGCAAAAGAAGCGTTGGCCTCACAATGGAAACGACCTGAAGAGGAAATACCAACTACCAGTCATGCACTAACTTTCATAATGACAGGAGATAAGGGTCAAATAGAAATTGCAAATTGGTTGAACGGTAAATACCAAGGGAGCCTGGCTATGTTGGTTAATCTTGGTAAGGCTCAAATAGTAGCATGGATGGAAATACCGGATATGATGTAACTTTTATGTCTTGCCGTTTCGGAAGTTAAATAGTAAATTAATGAGCAACCATAAATCTCACAAACATCCCCAGACCATCATATTACGATGTTCTTGCTGCCAGGAAGTTAAATATGCGCTTTGTTATTTTAACACCAAAGGAGAAGCTGAATATCACTGTGCATGTGGTTACACCAATAAAGTCAAACTTATTAAATGAAAAAGGAACATAAACGCTATTTGGCATATTTCTTATCCATTGCCATATTTTTCTTATGGTTAGGCGCTCTGTGTGGAGCTGGATTGGCATATCATAGTGCTGAAAAACAATCTGAGAAATACCGTGTAGAAATGGTAAAAGATTCATTGTATTTTGAATTTATCCGGGAATATGACAAAGAACGAAAGCCAAAAAATTGAAGCCTACATCCTTCAGCACTTTCCGATGACCAATAGACAGTTTAGTCAGGCTTTGGAAGTGACAATAGATGTGGTAAGATACCATATTAAAAAATTAGGATTAGAAGGTCAACGCAAGCGTGGAGGAATCAGACGTTATGACGAACTTGTACGAAAAAATTATCCTACTTGTTCAGCATCCATTCTCGCTAAAAAGTTAGGAATTACCCCAAACACCATAAACAGGATTGCCAGGCAAATCGGAATTAAACATAATCCTGATTTTATCAAAGCACCTTATCCCATTAAAGAGAATTTGGTGGGAATGAAATATGGGAAATTGACGGTACAAAAACAGCTTGGCACAAACAAATGGGGTCAAATGGTTTATCAATGCCTCTGTGAATGTGGTAAAATCACTCATTCTACAGCTGGCAATCTCAAGCATAATCACGCAATCTCTTGTGGATGTCAACGCAAACGTAAACAAAAACTAAATTAAATATGGATACACGACTACAAGTAAAAAGCTACGAGCAAACCTGTGGAGCTTGCCCAAGCCAATGGGATATATGGACTACTGATGGTCAATATATCTATGCTCGATACAGGTGGGGTGGATTGACACTTACACTTGAAGTAGGCACACCTAACAGTAGAATTCTTTATACCGAAAACATCGGGGATGGCTGGAATGGTGTTTTGTCAACACAAGAACTGATAGATCATACCAGCTCTGTCTTGGACTGGAGCTTAGTGTCATAATTACTATGCAAGCAAAAGTAAAATCAACTGGAGAAATAATAGAAGTTGAAACAGTCTATGACGAAATGTCTATTGGCAATGTTCACTTCATTGATGCAAGTAATACAAAGTATTTTTTGCAAGAACTTGACTTTATTGATTCTAATTCTGAAGAAACAATAGTGGAAGGTTGGATTGCACTGGATGAATTTGATTTTGGAGATGCGCATCTTCATATTGAAAAGCCGCATTATAAAGACAATCCAATAGCTGATACTGGCGACTATTCCGGCTCATGGGAAAGCAATGGTAAGATTTATACCATTGATAAAAATTTGATTCCAAATCTAACTTGTGACACAGAACCATATAAAGTAAGGATAACTATAACACCATTAGAATTATGAAATATTCAGCCTCAAAATGGCCCATCACCATCATCTATGAAATAGCAGATGACTGGTTTGATGGTATCGACAAAGAAAACCTCAATGATGTTTCCGTAGAAGAATTAGTTCCTCTACATGAAGCTGTTGATGAAGCGGCAGATCTTTTTGTAAAAGCAAAAGGACAAATACTTGCTCGTCAAGAAGCTAAACGTAAACAAAACAACTCTCAAAGTCAGGAACAATGACAGTAAAAGAAAAAGCAGCTCAACTTCTCAGAAAATGGGCTGACAAACTTAATCCACGCTTGGATTATTTGGATTATAGAGAAATGGGCATACCTCAACTCAAGCCCATTCAAAGCGACATACAAACCTTGGCAGTTCAAATTAAATATTCGGCATCTATGTATTTGAGATATAGAAGACGCATAGATAAGTATATTGAAGATGAAATGATTAGCAAAATGATTCAAGAACTAAGAGAGAAAAAACTGATTGCAATCACTTTCGACCGTGGTTTGAATGAAGTGACATATACCGGAACAATCAAAGTCTTGGTTCCTAATGAATAAACTGATGCCTTGGTCAGAAAAAATTCAAGGAGCCAAACTGATGCTCTATCGTCTGCGAGAAAACGGGTGTTTGAATCTCTGTCCTGGTATATCTAAGAAAGATGGCGGTCAAGTTTATCAGAAAGCGATTTATGATTGGCTTATGGAAGATTTGGCACATATCGAACAATATCTTTCAGGGGAACAGCTCTATTTTACTGACCATAAAAGAGATACGAAAGGTAAACTATTATCTTGTAAAGTCACATTAACAAAACCTAAAATAACAAGAAAATAGCCTTGGGCGGCTTTATAAAACCCACAACAAAAACAATGAACCAATATATTCGTACCGAAGTAGTCAAGGCAGAGCCTATGACTTATGAGGAAGCCTATCAGAATGGGCTGATTCCTGAAAACGCCTACATCGAAGAGTATAACGATACTCCAGGATATCACATCATTCATATAGATGGCTATCGTAACTGGAAGCCTAAAAACGTGTTCGATGAAGAATTTGAAGTCGTAGAGGGCATGACATTCGGTTGGGCTATCAAAGCTCTGAAAGCCGGTAAGAAAGTGACTCGTAAAGGCTGGAATGGTAAGGGAATGTTCCTTTGGCTCAAACCAGCCGCAACCGTCAAAGCTGAATGGTGCAAGGATCCCATGCTAAAAGGACTTGCTGAAGCCAATGGCGGCGAAATTGAAGCTTTGGGAACAATCTGTATGTTCACAGCTCAGAAACAGATTCTATCCGGCTGGCTTGCCTCTCAGACCGATATGCTTTCTGAGGACTGGGAAATCGTTACCGAATGAGAATCAAGCTAACCAACCCTGACGCTCTTGATCGTGTAATTGCTAAACTGGATGCGCAATGGCCACTTGGTGAATACAATGAAAATTTTATCAAGTATTGTGTGCCCAGTATCAAAGAGCGTCTTGCCAAAGGTGAAGTTATATTTCTTGAATCCGTTATTGACAATACCAATTTCGGAGTATGTCAGGTGCTTTCCTATTGGTCTCTCAATGATGTGCCAACTGATGAAGAATACCTCAAACAAGATAATGAACAATCCTGAAATCTTTTTCATCAATCAAGAAACTGGTGAAAAGGTAAAACTGAATGGAATATCCTCAGTTTCACTCTCATCGGAAGGGTATGAAACTCCAGTCAATATTCACAATGCCTATAATTTTGAGTGTAATCTGAAAATAGATCCTCTTGATGAAGAAGCAAAGAGATTATTGTTTGGGGATCCAGCATTTCAAACAGCTCGTAGGCTTACTAATGAACTGAATGACCTCGTTGAAGAATATCATGCACCGGGCAATCCGCGTAGAGAGCGAAGAGCTATTAAGCGTGAATTTGACAAGATATTCAAAATCTTCTGCAAGCATTGCAAAGCCAATAATATTGAGATTGGTTTTACCAAGACCAATAAATAATTTAATCGGGGCAGTCAGTAAGTTGATTGCCCCGATTAATTTTTAGAACTTCATTGCAGCCAGTACCTTGTTTCGACTGGTCGTATCACCTTGATTATTGTAGTATATCTTCTCACAGTTCTCCACACTTGTTCCCATCATATTCGCCACATAGAGCACCGGCACACCTTTGCTGATGTAGTAAGTGATGGAGGTATGTCGGAAAGTATAGGTATGCAGTGAGAAAGTACACCCCAGCGCCTTTCCAACCTTTTTCAACCAATAATTCAACTTCCCTATAAAGTGTTTTATATCGCCATTGTTAGTGCCTTGAGTTCGTATTTTTTCCTCACTACGAATGGGGAATATGTATCCATCCTTGGATAATCTTCTCCAGCGCATCATAATACGGTCAAGCTCCGTATTGATAGGCACGGCACATGGAACCACCTGCTTCTCAGCAATCTTTCGACGCTTGAACACAAAGTGACTGACACCTCCAATCTTTTGAATGTTGGAGTATTTCAGGGCGATGGCATCACATGCCGACTGACCGGTATAGAGAATGAACAAACAGAAGTCTCGATACAGCTCATTGAGAGGAGAGCTGGAAATCTCATTCAGATTCATTGAAGCAAACTGCTTGCATTGTTCCGGGGTGAGAGTATTGCATTTTTCAACGCTCCATTTGGTCTTTCTGACCCAGTTACACTTCTTGAAGTCATCTAACTTCAGAAGTCCATCCGTATCAGCTTTTGATATAACTGCATGGAGCATCTTGGAAATATAGATACGCCCCTTACCTTTGCGGGATTTTTCAACCCATGTTAGGATCCCTTCTACAAACCCCGGAGTAATATCTGAGATCAGCAGTTTTTCGTATTTGATTTTCTTGGTCTTGCAGAACTCCTGAATACGTCTCTCCAGTTTCTCATATCCTTCAAAGCTGCCTTTGATGGTGCCGTCTGCGTGTTTACATTCATTCAGCCTACTAATGATAATGTGAATGAAATGCTGAAGGGTCATTCCATCTGTTGCTTCCGTTGCCTCTTCCATAGCGGCTATCATACCAAAGACACTACCGGTCCAGTTGATAGCCATCTCATCATACTTCTGTCGGAACTGAACGAGAATAGCATTGTTCTCATTGCTGAAGGGGCAGCTCGGTATAAAGAGCTGCTTCTGTTGGTTCCAGTGCTTTTTCTGGATAGCACCTTTCAGCAGTTTCGTGACGTTAATAAACTTGGTCTCACCGTCCTGATAGAGACGGAGCCTGAGCTGGAAACCTTTCGTTCCGAAGCGTTGATAGTTGATTGTAATCATACGTTGCTTTTAATCAGTTAGCAAATCGTGCTTCTGTCCGTCACAGATTATGCACATCGTTAACTGTTCTAAGCCGTAACACTGCTCAAAAGCCCCATAGTGTACAGGGTTTTGTCCGGACTTTGGGTAGGCTAATCCAAAGTTAATCAATTATATAATAAGAAAACCAGTTGCCCCTTGGTGTACAGGGTAAACTGGTTTTCATCATAGTGCGGAGAGAGAGGGACTAAAACCTTTGAAACGCTATGATTCCATGAAAAGCCAAAATCACGAAATTTCAGCACATTAGCCCCTATCATATCACAAAATGACATGATACAATGCCATACAATGCCATAAATACGGCAAAATATCGTGTACAAATTCGTGTACGTGGTTTTTACGTTGATATATTCGTGTACCATCATAAATTGTCAAACCGGGACATTGCCCGTTCTTTCAATTCATCGACAATTTTAACGTATGGTTTCATTGCCGAAAAATCATTGTGTCCCGTCCACTTCATTATCACCTCACTTGGGATTCCGAGCTGCAAGGCGGTAACAACAAACGTGCGCCGCCCGCAATGGGTGGTGAGCAACGCCCACTTGGGGAACACTTCTTCATGCCGGACATTCCCTTGGAAATATACAATCCTTATCGGTTCATCAATGCCGCACACTTGCCCCAAGATTTTCAAATGTGCATTCATTTTTGTATTAGCAATCACAGGCAGAGCCAAATCACCGCGCAATGTTTTGTCTTTGTATTTGTCAAGGATGGATTGTGAATGCTTGTTCAACTCAATGCGCAAGCCATCCACGGTCTTTTGTGTTACAACATCAATGAATCCATCTTTAACATCCGTTTTTCTCAATTTGGCAACATCCGAATATCGTAACCCGGTGAAGCAACAGAACAAGAAAACATCCCGGACTTGTTCAAGTGCCTTTTGTGTCGGCAAGAATTGGTAATTCTCCAGCAACTTGATTTCGGCTTGGGTCAAATAGATAATTTCCTTTGAATTGCCGTCCGTCCCTTTCAATTTTGGTTTGAATGTGTCGTGAATATCACCATCATAATATCCTTTTGATGCAGCCCAACGGAAAAACCAACGCACAAATGCAAGATGCTTGGCGATGGTGGTGTTTCGGAATCCTTGCTTGTTCAGATAGCCAAGATATGCTTGCATCTTTGATTCTGTAATTTGCGGGAAAGACAACTTGGGGTCAAAGTCTTTCAAGTGTCTTTTCAAGGCTGCAAACTTTTCGTGTGTTGCATCCGTCCATTGATTTTGCTTGCCCATCGTGTCCGTGAAGATGTCAAACACGGTAAACAGATTGTCGCCGGGATTCGGCACACTTTCATTCGTCTTTGTCTTGCGCCCGACCATATCATTGAAAAGGTCTTTGATTTCCCCAACGGTCGGAACACGCTTTTCAAGTAATTCATACCGGGCAAAGATTTCATTGATGTTGGCTTTCCATTCATCAATGGTGCGGTTGATTGCAGATGCCCCCGGTGCAGCACTCAAAGCGTGTTGTGTGGTCGTGTCCCATTGTTCAATATCAATATCAAGCCTTGTCGGGAAATCAATAGGAGTTTGACCGCGCAAAGTGACACGCATTCGGATGGATGCTTTTGTGTCCCTTGAATGCCGTTTGTGCAATATGAATTTTACGCCCCACTGAATTTTCATTGCTTTTCCGTTTTAAGAATCTTTCCCCGACCAAGCAACAACCATTCAGCCGACACACCAAAATCCGAACAGAGAGCCGCCAGCGCGTCAATATCAATCATTTTATACGTTGATTCCTCAATGGGTTTATCCAACGCATTCTTAA
The DNA here is from genome assembly GCF_002933955.1 of Prevotella sp. MGM2. Lineage (GTDB taxonomy): Bacteria > Bacteroidota > Bacteroidia > Bacteroidales > Bacteroidaceae > Alloprevotella. The sequence continues at coordinate 558 of NZ_BEWW01000167.1, read as the reverse complement.
TGCGTGAATACTTTGTGCGATTCAACTTGTGTTCTTCACAAAATCCTTTCAAGCCATTCACCTTTTCCGATGCAATAGCCAAATCCAACGCTTGAAAGAATCTGCGTTGAATTTCAAAGGCACGGGGATTTATGCTTTTCTTCATCGTAAAAGTCTTGCCTTAATTGTTGAACTTGAATTTTGTGTGCGACCTTTTATTTTCATTGTCGCAATGTAGGAATCATTCAAAACACCGAAATCAAAGGCGATGTCAAGATTCCATCCTTTCGGTTCTGTAATATGGGCAATCTTTGTTTCGGCATTATATACCCATTCCCCTTGTTTTATGATTTCCTTTTCCCCGGATTCATTTACGGTGTATTGCGTGAATATATTGGGATAGGCAAATTCATAATATGCGCAATCCCCGGTGTCTGATATATCCACAAAGTACCCATCGGAACACAAATAAGCATATTGAAACCATGTTCCGGCAATATCGGACAATACGGTTTGGGGTTCTTCAGGGTCAAGCCGAAAACACGGTGCATGAATTTTGAGAAAAGTGTTAAATTTGTG
>NZ_BEWW01000166.1 GCF_002933955.1 Prevotella sp. MGM2 | reverse complement strand
GACAAGCCCATTGGCAGAATTAAGTATGCACTAAATTAATTCCGCCAACAGGTTTATCCACTCTTTTGCTAATTCTGTGAGTCTGTATTTTTGCTTCGGATGATTGGGCTGTTCAGGATACATTGGTTCAATTGCACCATCTTCCAACGCAGGAAGAAAATAATTTTTCCGGAATGATGTACGATGTTTGAATCCCATATTGGACATAATTTCATTCATCGTCATATAGTCGTCACTCATTGAAAGAATCATTTCTTGAACTTGAGCGGTACTTGGTCGATAGTTGAGCGGTACTTGGTCGGTAGTTGAGCGGTACTTGTCCTCTTTAGTTGCTTTTTTATCCTCCTTGTCTATCTTTGTTGTATCGGATGCGAAATAAGGTCGCATGAAAGTAATAGTAACAAAGCCACCATCAGAAGACCATGTGGGGGATTCCACACCTTGTGCCTGACAAGCATCCATGATACGCTTTGCACCACTCCCCCAGTTTTCCAGATAAGTCATCCGATAAAGTGCTTCCGCCACTTTCAGGTTATGCGGATATGACTCGTGAGGCTCCTTTATGTTTTCAGGTGTTATCTGAGGTGGAAATGTACCAGGACTAGCTATTTCTATACGGTCATCATAGATGGCAAGACTGATAGTCAGATTATATCTTTCCCAATGACGGTGGCAAAGGGCATTGATAAGAGCCTCGCGCAACGCATGATAAGGCACTTCAAGATGTTCCTCCCGTTCCAAACTATGATTGGTGATTCTACCACTGAGAGAAAGATGCTTGAAACAGAACGCAACTCCGGCATCTAAAAGTTGGAAGAAATTACCTTCAGCACGTTGATTATCACGGAACATATTTTTATTCGTACCTACAAACCGCGCCATTCTTAACGTGAACTGTGGATATTCGTCTATGTTACTAGAAAAGAGCAAGACCGCCCCATTTGTCGGCACACCATTCTTAAGCAACTTCCATTTTGATAAAATATCTCCTGTCGGCTCATACAATGCAGATTCCGGAATGCGCCCGCCATCAATACCTCGACGGATGCAATTACGGATTAAATTCTCGTTAAGGTCTGCCAAAGTCACACCATCAGCAGCCAACCTTTCCCACGCATACAACTGAGGTTGATGCGCACGGATACGCTCGTCATACATATCTTGTGGCATCACTTTCGTGGTGCTCTCAACTTTGTAATAGGGGCAACCGTGGAATGTATGCGGACGCTCGCCCCATACCCAACCATCAAAGTGCATGGCTATAACTTTGTTTCTCGGATATTCTGGTACATCAACATACGCTACTCGCACATCTACAGCAGGTTCCAACCCAGCCAAAGCCTGAGCTATTTCCTGCTGCGTCTTATCTGTTACCTCCTGTCCAATTATCTTTAACGACTTGGGAGCAACACCAAAAATCAACCAACCACCTTCTGTATTAAGGAATGCACACGCTGAGTGCATTCCATCTTTCAGTTCGCCGGTAGTCTTCTTCAACTCCAAAGTCCGCGACTCATCGAAAGCTATCAGTTTCTTTATATCGTCAATTTCCATTGCACTTACTTTTTTATTTTGAAACTTGTGGTAATGGCTCACAAAACATTTTGTTAACAACTCTATCACGCATTAACTTCATGTCCGTAAAATTACGACATATATTTTGTGCGATTTCCAGATAGTTATCTGAACCATCATCTTTTTGATAATAATATGGCTTTATTGAAACACAGTTTTTATGTTCAAACAATGTGTTTAGCAGCGTTCGGTCGGAATTGCCACAAGAATGCCCCATGATATAAACCTGATATGGAGCAGATTCTATGAACTGTAGCAAATTACGATAATTGTCAGACTCTAAATACTTTATAGATTTAATGTGTCTTAAGCACTCATTATCTGATTGTTTAAGAAAATCTTTATAATCCTCATCAAGTTCATCACCATAACCCAATATCATACTACTGGGATTATTTAAGTCTCCATGAATATGATTTATAGATGCAACTTTCAGTTCCCCGTATTTGTCTGTTACTTCAGTATAATTAAAATTAAGTAGCATAATATTCTCAGGAATTATTAAATCCTTTAAGTATACTTCTTCCATCTCTGAAGATTCTGAAAATTGCTTTTTGAGCCGTTTAATCTCTTCTGCCTTAAAGTGCCTATTAGGACCATCAAAGCCATATTGACAGAGCAACCGCTGATACACATCGTCTTGTTGAATCAGATAATCTACATAGTCATAATAAACCTGTAATTGTCCGATACAAATATCATCTTTATGAATATTTCCATAAATTTGATGTTGTATCTCTGCATTGCACTTGATATCATCAGTTGTGACAGAAGAAAGATATTGAGCTAAAAGGTCTTGAATATAAAGTAATTGCTTGTTAAGTTCGGAAACTGTATAATTACAATTATCTGGACTTATAATAGTGCTTCGTAATAAGTTATAATATTCCTTTTCTATGTCAACCCATCCTTTAGTCTCTATGGAAGTACATATATTCTTAAAAAATGGAGAAAATGAGAGCTCAAAGGACTTAGAGTCATTGGTAATATAATCAATGACTTCTTTACTAGACGGTTTGTTAAAATACTTAGGAAGAGAAAATGCAAAGACATTCCAACAGCAATTGTAATTGCCTGAGGTAATTTTGATAGAACAAAGGCAATCCTCTGATATAGACGAAATATTTCCCGTAAAAGAATCAACTCGTTTCTCCCAATACCAGTTTATGAAATCTTCATATCTGGTAGGAAGCCCATGTGCCAAGTCAAAACCGTTGCCGATAAGTATAATTCTATTCATGTCTTTATTTATTTGAAAGAATCATACTTTGAAAAGAACGCAGACAATGAAGTGTCAGGCATTGGAACATCCGAAAGTTTTTTCTCGACATCGTTCCAATGAAAAAAATTATCACAAGCCGTATTAAGTTCTGTCAAATCAATCAGAATTTGTGATGTCAATCGTATAATTTCTTTATTGAGAACATTTAGAACCTTTTGCGTATTTGGCGATGTTGATGTAATAACAGTATTAGACACCTCACTACTCAAAGTATCTAATTTGTCAGTACAAATTGCCATGGGTAAATAGATACAGTCTTTGGCTAATGAATCTAATTGGATTATTCCTGTAGAGAATAGTCGAGTGATTATCCTTTTTATCGCTCGTGAGCGATTGGAAGAGAAAAATGGATTATAATCCAGTGAGCGCAATGAAAATGTCATTTGCGTTATTGTGCTTGATAAACTGCTCAATAAATTATCAGAAACAAGTCCATTCTTGTTAAGAATATTCGTGATATTTGCATTCGCAGCTTGTAACTGACCATAGATAAATGCCAGCTGAGAAAACAAGAATTGTTCAATAGATTTCTTCATCTGAATAAAACGATAAATTTCAGTAAATATCAGTACCGAAATACTTGCAAATGCACCACTGAAACAAGTGAACAGAAAGTTGTTTGATATGAATCGTGAATTAATCGCACAAAATTCTGTCTCCATATTTACCGAAATTGCATAAGATATCACCAAGCATAACATGCCAAGGATAACCAAATAAATAATAGTATGTTTTAATTGTGTCATATTACGGTTCTGCTACCATTGATGAATAAGAATCATTGCCAATTACATAAGGGCGAGGCTTGTTGTGCCGTTTGAAACATTCTGCCTGCTCCAAAATCTCTTTGAACACCTCGTCACGAATCTTCGGAGGATAGCCTGCACGAGCCAACAGGACAATTACATTCATCTTCAATGTTGCCCGAAGGTCAGGACGATTCAACCAATCCGAAACATCTGACTGTTCCTCTACCATCGTTTTAATTTGCTTAGCCAGTTCTGTCAATTTTTCATCGGGAAATTTTTCAATGAACTCATATTTTATAGCTACTGATTGCAGAATGTCGAAGAATGCTTTCTCTTCAAATGACAGTCCTATAGAATTGCCGGCGGTGCGTTCGCTTGCCACATCCTCCATAAGTCTTACCATCTCGCCAACAACATCATCAATCACATCATTGGCTAATGCCGCATCATCTGAGCGGTCATTATATTTCTTTACAATATCCTCCAAGCGTTTCGTGAAGTCGATACCTTTTTGCCTATTGATTTTCCGTAACGATTCAATAACCTTTTTCAAAAGTTGCTCCATCAGCTTGACTTTGGTGTTCTTGTAGGGTATTTGGTCAAGGCGTTTCATGTATTCCGCAGAAAGAAGATCAATCTCCTCATCGGCTGCAACACCGATTTTGGCCACTTCTTCCACCGCTTCGGACATCAAAGCATCTTTTAGCATTCCGCTCACACGCTTATTCATCTTGACAGCATCCGGTGCGTTTCCTCTTGTCAGTTTAGAGATTATGGAACGGATAGCCAACATAAAATGAATGTCGTTGTCTTCCGCTTCGGTCAGATGTTCCGAGTTACAGCATATATCATACGCACCTTTCATTTTTTTACAATGTCGCATGAAACGTGTTTCAAGTCCTTTGGTACGTTGGATATATTCCGCTCCCGTTTGAAGTATATCTAATTGTTCAAGAGGTGTTCCAATGAAGTAACCAGACCAATCAAAAGCATGAAATATTCGCTTAATCACATCCAATTCGTCCTTAACCACTTTAACCGCCTCATCAATGGTTTCAAGATCTGGGCCATCGACTTCTCCATTTCCTCCATACTGATGAAGAGCTTCGTTCATCTGCCGCTTTATGCCGAGATAGTCAACTACAAGTCCTTTCTCTTTTCCGGGATAAACACGATTGACACGCGATATGGTCTGAATCAGTGTGTGCATTTGCAAAGGCTTGAAGCAATACATCGTATCAAGACTTGGCACATCAAAGCCGGTTATCCACATATCTACAACAATGGCAATCTTGAAATTGCTTTTTTCTTCCTTGAATTGTTTGTCTAATGTTTTTCGATAGTCGTCATTACCGAGCAGATTATAAAGTTCATCTGAATCATTATCCTTGTCACGGGTAATAACCATTGCGATGCGCGGCATTGGTTTGATTTCCTTGCGTTCCTTCTCCGAAAGAGTTTCTCCTTCGATACATTCTTTGCTTTCCGCCCATTCCGGACGCAAACGGATAATCGCCTGATAAAGGTTCCAAGCAATGGAACGACTGCTGCATACTATCATAGCTTTACCCAACACCGTCGAACCTTCTTCGATTCGCTTTTCGTAGTGTTCCACCATATCTTGGGCAATCTTGGCAAGCAAATCTGGGTCATTGAGGATATTATCCATCCTCGTCATCCGTTTCTTGCTTTCTTCTATCTGATAATCGCTTGCACCCTCGGATTTGCATTGTTCATAAAACAGCTCAATTTCTTTAACTTTATCCGAATCAATCATAACCTTTGCTGCACGGCTTTCATAAACTATCTTACGCGTAATCTCATCCGTAACCGCTTCGGTCATGGTATAGCGGTCTACAATCGGACCAAACACATCCAGCGTATTGTCGAGCGGTGTTCCGGTAAATCCCACATATGTGGCATTCGGCAGGGAATCTCGCAAGTATTTGGCAAAACCATAATGATGCTTTACGCCCTTTTCTGTGATAGTTGTTTTCTGCCCCAAACTTGTTTGTGAACGATGAGCCTCATCGGATATGCAGATAATGTTTGTACGGTTGCTTAACAGGCCTGTGCCTTCCTCGAATTTCTGAATCGTTGTAAGATAGACACCTCCAGCAGAACGGTTTTCAAGATGTTCTTTAAGTTTTCCCCGACTTTCCACCTGAACGATAGTCTTGTCTCCAATGAATTTGGTGGCATTTAAAAACGACTTCGACAACTGATCGTCAAGGTCTGTTCGGTCTGTAATCAGCACAATGGTAGGACTGCTCAGTTGCTTGGAACGCATCAGTTGTCGGGTAAGGAACAACATGGTGTACGACTTGCCACAGCCAGTAGCTCCGAAGTAAGTACCACCTTTTCCATCACCGTCAGGATTCAGTCGTGAATGCTTCACAATATTATTGAATAGTTGAGTGGTGGCGAAATACTGCGGATAGCGACACACGATTTTATCCTCGCCCTTGGGAGTATCAGGCAAGAAGATAAAGTTATGCAATACATCAAGCAAACGTTCCCTTCTGAACAATCCACGCATCATTGTGAACATCGTATCAAATGCACCGTCAAGAATTGAGTCTGTTGCTTCCACTTTGTGCCAACCGTAGAAAAATTCATATGGAGCAAAGAGTGAACCGATTTTATTGTTCACGCCATCGCTGATTACCACGAACGCATTGTAACGAAACAATTTAGGAATATCACGACGATAACGCACCGTCAGTTGTTTGAAAGCATTTTCTATCGTAGTATTTTGTTTGATGGCATTCTTGAATTCAAGTACCACCAATGGAAGTCCATTTACAAATACAATACCGTCAGGAATACGATGATGCTCTCCGTCAATGGCAAACTGATTGACGAACCTGAATATGTTATTCTTTCCCAACTCATTATTGTTCACTTCTGTAAAATCAATTGGATAGATATGAAGGTTTGGCAACTTAGGATTGGTTCGCTTCAACGAAAAGCCTTCTTGCAGAAGTCGCAACGCTTCTACATTCTCAGCGTATACACCACCGCCGTCCGATGTTTCCAACCTGGTGATTGCCCGATTAATTTCATCCTCAGTGATATGTTCGGCTTCATATTTTTTCTGCAAATAAAGACGCAAGTCATCGTAGAGAATAACATCTCGTGTATCACGTGAGATGCTTTCTCCATACACATAGTCGTACCCCTCAGCCTTGAAAAGTTCGACAAATGCTTGCTCTAATTGTGTTTCGTTGAATTGTAACATAATTATAAACCTGATAATTTCTTGATTTTTTCAAGGATTGGGCGAAAGTTTTCCCAGCTGTCATTACTTATTTTGATGTAATTACTAATAACCGCTTTTGCAAAATCATCTTTTTTTGCTAATAGGTTATTATCAAATTCATCATATACGGCTTGCCCTCCATTGTTTTCTAATATTTTATCCAAAGTTTTACCATCGGGCTTATTCAATATAAGATTTTTATCTTCATTATGTCTCATAGAATGTTGTGTAAATTCTGTACCGAAGAACAATCTATGTCCAGTCTCATTGACTGGAGATTTGATTTCTTCATCTGAGAACAAATATTCTATTGAAATATTTGTTTGCCCCTTATCTTTTCTATCTTTGGGTATTGGTATGCAGAAAGCATATACTCCATTTCCATAATCTTTGTATTTATCTTCTCCAACATCCATCTTTTTTACCGTAGAATCAATATCTCGATCGAATATTCCAATAATAGGGAAAGGCCTCCTTATTTTACATAGCTGTTCCAGCATCTTTTGTAAATTTGAGTCTCCGTCAGGTTGTTGATCTTGAGTTATAACATCAAAATCTATATCATTTGCTTCCAAAACATCCTTTGCTTTTTGAATAAATTTAATATCTGTTTTTCCTTCAGTTATTACTAAGGGTTTCCTAATTGCCTTAAGAGAATCTTCCAATTGTTGATATTTCCGAGCAAATTGATTATTCTCATTCACCATCATATCGTAAACTTCTTTATATAAAGCATTATTTGTCGGAGAACAAGTAATACCATTATTATCTAAATCTATTATTTGAGAACGCTCTGACGCAGTTTCAGCAAGCCCAATATTCAAGAAAGGAGAATGAGAACTCACGATAAATTGTATATTGGGAAATAGATTGAATAATTTGGGCAAAATTTCTTTTTGCAATGTGATATGAAGATGTTTATCAACCTCATCTATTAAAACGACTCCATTTATATTGTTCAATTGTATATTATTTTGGTTGTTATCTGCTTGATGAAGAATTTCGCCAAAGATAGATATTAACGACAATTCACCTGCAGATAAATTAAATATTGAAGGGCAGATACATAATGAAGTATTGGACGATACATCATTCATAATAGCTATTCTAGTTGAACCACTGTTTCTTGCTCCTATACCTAATCTAATAATTCCATTATAAGACTTTGAAGATAAAGCACTTGATACAATATTATTGAGATTGTCCCACACAAAAGTTCTTTCTTCTGGAGGTATCGTTATCGGGAGAATATTATTGCCTTTTTTAAATAATCGAGTTTCTTCTTTTAACTTCATGTCAAGTAGTACATCCAAAAACCAATTAACCAATGAAGGTAAATCAGAAACAACCTCAATCTGATTATCAAGATAACCTGAGAATTTACTTTTTATTGCATAATCCAATTTAATATTATATGGATCATTCAAATAGTTAGGGGTTTCATATCTATATGAAGGAAAGTATGTTAATATGGATTTTGAAAAGATTTCTTTTTCGATTATATTTTTATCATCCAATGACCAAAACTTGATATTATTGGCAGAGGAGAGCGTATGTTGTATTTTTGAAAAATCTATTTTAGATTCTATGGTTATTTCTGAATCATATTGTTCTTTCGTACAGTTATTTCGAATATCAATATAATCTATGTTTTTATTATTGTATTTAAAACGTAAGTATACATATGAAGGGCTTGATGAATTGATATTATACAAAGCAGAAGATACCCGATAATATTTATTCTCTTTACCTTCAAATTCATTGTGAAATACTTTTTTTGCTAATTCATAAAAAGCATCTGTTATATGCGACAGGATAGTTGTTTTTCCATTTCCGTTAATGGCAGATAATACATTTATACCATTTTCTTTAAAATCAAGTTCCAGACGCTTAAATGGAGCACGATTTATAAATATTACTTTTACTAAACCAAATGACATGACTTTAATAATTTATTGTCCCAACTTTGACAAAAGCAAAGATTGTAATTCGATTAATACTCCTATTTCTTTTCTCTTCTGAATATTTTCTATTTCAATTACTTCAGCTATTTTATCAAAACGTTGTATCGTATTGCTATTTGGGATGACACAATCAATTTGGGTTAGAATCGTTTGAGTTAACAACGGTTGGCTCGATCCTTCACTTTTACTATTTAAGCTAAGAGTATTCAAAAGCCAATAAAGATAATACAACGCTCCTTCTTTGGAAACTGCCAACATCGCATTATCATTAATCCAGCACTTTTCTCGTTCTATTTGAATATTTCCACAATTAGCTCCAACCCTACCAATTACTATTACATTTATGGCATTATGGGAATTATGCCCCCCAACAATACCATTTCCGCCGTATACAGGAATCTCACCGTTTATGGATTGTACAGCTTTCCCATTCTTAAAAACCGCAAATTCCCCCAATGTTCCTATTCGCCATCCTTTAGGCAGATTCTCTATATCAATATTATCCACAAACATTTTACGATAGATCGTCTTAGCCGTTTCTTCAAGAGTAGCTATCAACCGACGATTATTCTCAATTCGTCGCTCTATAGCTTGATATTGGGCTACTATTTTTCGTTGTTCTTCAATCGGAGGAATAGGCAACAAGACTTCGCACATCTCACTCCATTCAAAAACTTCACGTGCTGAGCCATGCGATTTAAAACGGGCATATCTATCGAACTCAGGACGGCGAAACCACATCATCAGGTATTCAGGCAATAATTCCATTTCGTTTGTTATCTCAAAGACTGTATATATCGCAGAAACTATCGCCTTGCCTTGACCGCCTAATAATGCAATCGCAATTTTATCTCCTCGACGTGATGTGTCAGCTATGTATACAAATTGACTAGGAGCAACAACTTTATAATTGCTCATGTCCGTGCCAATTGTATTGGCTATTGAGGGTATAAATTGTTTGTTTACACTTAGTCCCAGTAACCTTTCCACCGCCAAGTCCCGATTGCGCACATCCACCTGCCGGATATAGTCCCCCAGCCGCTTATAATTTGATTTCATATCCCAGCGATTTAAAGACATTAAGCACTACTTCTCTGCTTTCAGCCTCTTGCCTAAGGATGTCGGCAAGTTCTGATTGAAGTTCCTTCATGCGTGTGTCGTAATCCACCGATTCATCCCGATCAACAAATTCGATGTATTTGGAGGGCACCAGCGAGAAACCTTTGTCAGCAACGCCACCTTCTTCATCTATACCCACTGATTTGCAGAACTCCGGCACATCAGTATAGGTTTCAGCATATCCTTCTCGTTGCCAGTTGTGATAAGTGTCGGCCACTTTACGAATATCCTCATCGGTGAAACGCACATATTTCTTTTCAAAAGGTTCGCCCATCTGACGCATATCGATGAAAAGTATCTCCTTTTCACGGTCGCGATAATGTATTTCTTCTCCATTGCGATTGACTACACGAGTTTTCTTGTTCACATTAAGAATCCAAAGCGTAACGGATATATCAGTAGAGTAAAAAAGGTTTCGAGGAAGTATAACAATCGCTTCCACCAATCCGCATTCAATCATCTTACGGCGGATCTCCCCCTCTGTTCCATCGGCACTCAATGCGCCATTGGCAAGAATGAAACCAGCCACACCATTGGATGAGAGTTTGCTCACCATATTGAGAATCCAAGCATAGTTGGCATTAGAGGTAGGCGGCACGTCATAACCATCCCAACGAGGGTCGTCCGTCAGCTGGTTTTCCGCTCTCCAATCTTTCTGGTTGAAGGGAGGATTGGCCATAATGAAATCGGCTTTCAAGTCCTTATGGCGGTCATCTGTAAATGTATTAGCGGCATAATCGCCTAAATCGGCTGCAATACCACGAATAGCAAGATTCATTTTTGCCAGTTTGAAAGTGGTCTTGGTATATTCCTGACCATACACCGATACCTTACGACGATTACCATGGTGACTTTCTACAAACTTCATCGACTGCACAAACATGCCGCCCGAACCGCAACAAGGATCGTAGATTTTACCTTCGTAGGGTTCAATCATCTCGGCAATCAGATTGACTATCGTCTTGGGTGTATAAAATTCGCCCTTTCCTTTTCCTTCCTTAATAGCAAACTTTGAAAGGAAATATTCATAAACGCGCCCTATAATATCATTACCATCTGCCGATTCGAGTATGGCATCAAAACTATCAATCTTATCAAGCAATGAACCAAGTTTTTCTGCCTCTATACCCAGTGAACTATAATAATTATTAGGCAATGCGCCCTGCAAAGGTTTATTCTCTTTCTCTATATCAGAAAGTGCCTTATCCACGATTGAAGCAATATTCGGTTGCTTTGCGTTTTCCTTGATATATGACCAGCGAGCCTTTTCCGGAAGATAAAATACATTCTTGGCTGCATAAAACTCTATGCTATCCACAAAGTCTTCAAGACCGTCATTGATTATCTCCTGACGGCGTTTCTCAAAATGGAAGCCTGCATACTTCAAGAATATCAATGAAAGGACAACGTGTTTGTATTCGCTCGGCTCAATAGAGCCACGCAGCGCATCACACGCTTTCCATAACACTTCTTCCATCGGAAGATTATCTTTCTTATTAGTCGCTTTCTTTGCCATAATCAATCATTATTACCGCCATTGATAAGTTGGCGAGGGTCAACATTCAAAAGTGCTGCAATTTTCACAAGCATATCAAGGGAGGGTTGCATCTTGTTGGAACACCATCGTGAAACGGTTGCCTCGTTCTTTCCGACCTGCTCCGCCAGCCATTTCCCGGTTTTACCATTCTCAACTAACACAACTTTCAGCCTATTGATTTTTTGAGATTCCATACGTCTTGATTTTGCCTGTTAATTACAATACTTTGATTTACTATGCAAATTTAGCGATATTATCTGAAAAACACGGTGTAAAGTCTCAGAAAAGTAGCATAAATGCCCTTAAAACCAAGTATATTGAGTATATTTGCAAAAGAAGAGAAGAGAAACAAGCCAATGAACAAAGAAAATCAAATAATACTCTATCAAGACGATAACGATATAACTCATGTGTCTGTGCGCTTTGCTGATGAAGACTTGTGGCTGACTCAGGGACAATTAGTTGAGATATACCAAACAAGTAAATCAAATGTAAGTGAGCATATTAAACATATTTTTGAAGATGAAGAACTAGCAAGGGAGGCAACTGTTCGGAAATTCCGAACAGTTCAAATAGAAGGTTCTCGTAAGGTTGAACGGGAAGTGGAACACTACAATCTTGATATGGTTATCGCCTTGGGCTATCGTGTGCAATCTCAAGTGGCTACTCGTTTCCGCCGTTGGGCTACGCAACGGCTTCATGAGTATATCCAAAAGGGCTTTGCTATGGATGATGAACGGTTGAAGCAAGGTGGCAACCGTTATTTCCGTGAGTTGCTGCAACGCATCAGGGATATTCGTAGTAGTGAGCGCAACTTCTACCAGCAAGTCACCGATATTTATGCTACGGCCACGGATTATGACCCACGAGACGGTATGACAAAGATGTTCTTCGCCACCGTACAAAACAAACTGCATTATGCCGTTCATGAAAATACTGCGGCAAAAGTGATATACAATCGTGTGGACAACGAGAAGCCATTTGTGGGTATGACAAACTTTAAGGGAAACTATGTGACAAAGGATGATGTAAAGATTGCCAAGAACTATTTGTCTGAGATTGAACTCCAACGTCTAAATCTGCTTGTTTCAGGTTTCCTGGATTTTGCGGAGTTCCAAGCATTGGAAA
>NZ_BEWW01000165.1 GCF_002933955.1 Prevotella sp. MGM2 | reverse complement strand
GCCTGCTGAAAACGACGCTTACCGTTTCTTTCCAGTTCCACCACACGCAAATGGACGGGGCGCACGCTTCCCGCTTTTTAGACGGGATTCAAAAAGAAATTGATAATCTGAGAATATAAGTTTAGGGAAAACGCTATCTTTGCATCTCATAACAACAACATTCAGATGATAAATATCTTTTAAAGAAAATATTATGACAACGAAAGCAGCATTTATTTACATTGCGCCTGAGAATGATTACAAAACGCACAAAGCATTTATCGATTCTCCTGTCGTTAATCTGACGGTAGTGGGTGTAAAAGACTACGAAGAAGCTGAATATGTAGCTAAAGAGTTGGTAAAGGAAGGCATCACTGCTATTGAACTTTGTGCCGGTTTTGGTCTCAATGGCGTAGCGCGTGTTAGCAAAGCAGTCGAAGGAAGAGCTTTAGTTGGAGTTGTTAGGTTTGATCTCCATCCTGCGTTTAATCACCAAAGTGGAGATAGCATATTCTAATTAAAATCCTCAGCGATTTAACTAAGTTCGTATTTCGACTATAATAAGATTGATACTGGCGAAAGAAACCAAAAGAGAGTTTGTTTTTTCTTTCGCCGGTATTGTATTACATATTACACATAAGCAATGATTCTATTTGGCATTACTTGTTAACCATTCCTTAGCCATTTCTGTCAGTCGGTATTGTTGTTTGGGGTGCTTTGGCTGATTCGGATAAAGCCGTTCAATCAATCCTTCTTCCAATGCGGGGGTAATATACCTCTCACGAAAATACTTTAAGTCTTTAATATCACATACATTCGCCATATTCCTCATTGTCATGTAAGAATCTTCCATTTTTTGAATGAGCAATTCTACTTGAGGGGTACTTAGGGGATGCTTAGGGGGTATTTGCCCTCCTCTGTTATCTTTCTGTCCTCTTTATCATTCTCTATGATATTGAATTTGAAATCAGGTCGCTTGAACGTGATAGTAACGAAACCTCCATCCGAAGACCATGTAGGAGTTTCCACACCTTGCGCCGTTACTTTAGGTTACCCAACAAGCATAAGTAATATTTATCTCAAATTCATATTTGTTTTTCCGAAATTATCACTACATTTGCAGATATAGTCAATTTATTGCTATTCTTTAAAATAAAACAAGTGTGGAAACAGAAAGAATAAATAGAATAAAAGTAGTATTGGTTGAACAAAATAGAACTGGGAAATGGTTAGCAGAACAACTCCAAAAGAATGAAGCTACTATTTCTCGTTGGTGTTCTAATACTTCACAACCATCATTAGAAATGCTTGTCAAGATTGCGAAAATACTGGATGTAGATGTACGAAAACTGATTAATCCAAATAACAACGAAGAACGATATGGCGAATAAGAATCTGAATAAGGCTAAAGAAGCTAAGAAAGACGAGTTCTATACGCAGCTTGAAGATATAAATAATGAGCTGAAACATTATCGTGAGCATTTTCGTGGCAAAACTGTATTGTGCAATTGCGATGACCCACGTGTCAGCAATTTCTTCACCTACTTTGCCTACAACTTTGAGTTCCTTGGATTGAAAAAGTTGATTACCACTTGTTACAAGAATCAAGACATGGACTTGTTCAGTCAAAATAAAAGTGAACAGGCTGTATATTTGGTTTATGAAGGAGACAAGAACGGAGACCATATTCCCAATGCAGATGAAATAGGTGTGATGCCATTAAAGGGGGATGGCGATTTTAGAAGCAAAGAGTGTATTGAACTTCTAAAAGAAGCGGATATTGTTGTTACTAATCCTCCTTTCTCTTTATTCAGAGAATATGTAGCACAACTCATTGAATATGATAAAAAGTTTTTGATTATTGGACACCAGAATGCCATCAAGTATAAAGAGATATTCCCTCTCATCCAGCAAAATAAACTTTGGCTTGGCTATGGCTTTAAAGGGGGAGCTGGTCATTTCATTTCTCATTATGAGGATAGAGCTACCGCTGGCGACCACCGTGAAGGCATGATACGTGTTTCTGGAGTAACATGGTTCACAAATTTAGAAACGCCTAAAAGACATGAGAATATCATTCTTTATAAAAAGTATTCTCCCGAGGAATACCCTAAATATGAGAATTATGATGCTATAGATATTTCCAAAACTGCAGAAATTCCATGTGATTATGATGGAAAGATGGGAGTACCTATTACTTTCATGGATAAATACAACCCCGATCAATTCGAGATAATCGGTAATACATGCGATACAGACTGGATAAGATCTGTGGGATTTAAAATAATGGGACAAGATACAATTGACAAATTGAGGCAACAAGGAAATAAAGCTCATGTTACAGCTAACATGAATTCACCATACATATTAAAAGATGGAATTGTAATCTTACCTTATGCTCGTATTATCATTCGCAAAATTAAAAAGTAATAACCATGATGAATATAGCCCCTAAATTCATAAAGATAGCCGACCTTATTGAAGGTTATAGCAATGACGCCGAGACAGGCGTTAAAGGTTATGGCGGTAAGTTAGACATCCGTCCACCCTATCAACGTGAGTTCCGATACGATATTAAGCAACAGCAGGCTGTTATTAATACCATCTTAAGCGGATATCCGCTCAATATCATGTACTGGAGTGTTGCAGAAGACGGCAATTACGAGATGATTGACGGCCAACAACGCACGTTATCTATCTGTGAGTTCTATACCCACGGCTTTAACATTGAGGACAAAGACCGTGGCACACTCTATTTCTCAACATTGACAAACGAGGAAAAAAATAAGTTCCTAAATTACGAATTGACAATATATTTCTGTGAAGGGACGGATAAAGATAAATTAGATTGGTTCAGAGTAATCAATATCGCAGGAGAAAAACTGCTCGACCAAGAGCTTCTCAATGCTGTCTATACAGGCCCGTTTGTGACAGATGCCCGTCGTCACTTTTCAAAGAATGGTTGCCCAGCTTATAAACTCGGTGCAGACTTTCTAAACGGTAGTGCCATTGAACAAGCGTATCTTTCAACTATCCTCAAATGGGCAGCCCGTCATGATGGCATCGCAAAGGTTGATGATTATATGGCACAACATCAGTTTGACCCAAATGCCAACAAATTATGGGCTTACTTTGTGTCAATC
Source organism: Prevotella sp. MGM2 (assembly GCF_002933955.1). Classification (GTDB taxonomy): domain Bacteria; phylum Bacteroidota; class Bacteroidia; order Bacteroidales; family Bacteroidaceae; genus Alloprevotella. The sequence goes on along the minus strand of NZ_BEWW01000165.1, from coordinate 3,572 downwards.
ATCACATGGATACGTTCCACATTCCCTAAATATCGTCGTGAAATGAAAGGTTTGGATTGGGGTGCGATGTTTGACGAGTTTGGTGAGGGCGTTTACGATACAGATGTACTTGAAAAGCAAATCCACGACTTGATGGAGGACGATGAGATTATGAAGAAATCAGGTATCTATCGCTATGTATTAAGTGAAGATCTACGTGATCTCAGTTTCAGAACATTCGACAAAAAGCAAAAACGTGAAGCATACGAACGGCAGAAAGGAATCTGCGTACATTGTGGCAAACATTTCGAGTTGGAAGAAATGGAAGCAGACCACATCACCCCTTGGAAAGATGGTGGTACGACTGTGGCAGAGAATTGTCAAATGCTTTGTAGAAATTGTAATAGGATTAAAGGAGGAAAATAAATATGAATAACCAAATAAAACAATCTATTGAAGAATGTCAAAGTATTATAGAGCATATTCGCAATTCTATAAATAATAAGGAATGCAATTTTTGTCCTAAATGTAAGGAGTTGACGAGTTTGTACAATGCACTTAATAAACTATCGATAAACATTAAATCTGATTTACCTATCGAAGAGCGATATATACAAGCATATTTACCTGCATTAGTCGGAGTATCTCAGATTAATCCTTATGATTTCGGAGGTATTATAGCGATAATAAATATAATTCAATCAAGATGTGATTTGGCAAATAATAAACACAAGAAAATATTCATCAGCCATTCCTCAAAAGATGAAGCAATCATTAAACTTTTTGTTGATGATATCTTACAATTAGGAGTTGGTATAAAGCCTGAGCAAATCTTTTGTACTTCTATTGAAGATATGGGTATTAAAAATGGAGAAGATATTAGGAAACACATTCATCAAAACATAAAGAATGCAGATTATTCTTTCTTGCTCATATCAAATAACTACAAAACAAGTGAAATCTGTTTGAATGAAATGGGAGCAGTTTGGGCATATGATAATAATGTTAAGCTATATCTATTGCCGAAAATGGATTTTGATAGTATTGGATGGTTATGTAATACAAGAATAGCAGAAAGAATAGATAACTCCATTGCTCTAGACGAATTGCACGAACAATTACAACAACACTATTCTCTGCAAAATACATCTATTAGAAGTTGGAGTAGATTACGAGAAAAATTCCTTCAAGAAATTAAAGCTGTTTAATCTCAAACTCAATGTGTATCTATTTCAAACATATATAATATATACTTTTCTAATATCAAAGATTGATTCAATAAATATATAAAAACTTTTAATTTATAATCAACCATATGCTAACCGAATCACAAAACATAGAATTCAAAGAATCTTGGCGCGACGAATATCTGAAATGGATATGTGGTTTTGCTAATGCACAAGGTGGAACACTGTTTGTCGGCATTAAGGACAATGGCGAAATCTGCGGTGTGCAAGAAGCCAAGAAGTTGATGGAAGATATTCCCAATAAGGTACGTGATATGCTCGGTATACTGGTAGATGTTAATCAAAAAGAGGATAATAAAAAACAATATCTGGAAATAGTAACTGAAGCATATCCTTATCCAATCAGTTTTCGCGGCAAGTATTACCAGCGGAGCGGAGCCACCAACCAAGAGTTGAAAGGTGCGGCACTCGACCGTTTTATGCTTCGCAAACAGGGAAAAACTTGGGACGGTGTACCAGTGCCTTATCTGAAAACAGAGGATTTGGACAATGCGACTTTTGATTTATTTCGCAAATATGCTAAACGAAGCGAACGCATGGAAGATGCTGATTTAATGGATGACAACCATGGCCTGTTAGAAAAACTTCGACTTTATGAAGGTGATTACCTAAAACGTGCAGCTGCTTTATTGTTCCATCCAGACCCGGAACGATACGTGACCGGAAGTTTTGTAAAGGTGGGCTTCTTCCGTGAGGGAATGGATTTGGTGTATCAAGATGAAGTACATGGCAACCTGTTTCAGCAAATTGTAAAACTAATGGATTTACTATGCACCAAATATATGAAAGCCGTCGTAACTTACGAGGGTATTCATCGAATAGAAACATTGCCTATACCAAGGGAAGCTCTTCGCGAGGCGTTGTTAAATGCCTGCATTAACAAGGATTATGCAGAACCTTCTCCCATACAAATTCGCGTGTATGAAAATAAACTGGAAATTGTAAATGGTGGTGTATTGCCAGACGGTTGGACAGTGGAAACACTACTATCTTCTCATCGTAGTTTTCCCTATAACCCTGACATTGCCAATACATTCTTTCGTTCTGGAGAAATTGAAGCATGGGGACGTGGCATTGAACGTATCATTATAGCCTGTAAGAATGACGGATTTTCCACACCAGAATTCCGTTACGATGCTTCGGGCATTTGGACGATATTCAAGTTTGAGTATCCAGAAAGAGCGACTACCCAAAAGACTACCCAAAAGACTACCCAAAAGACTACCCAAAAACTGACAGAGCAACAGCAGGCTATGCTGTCTTTTTTAAAAGAGCATCCCGAAGCGACCCGAAAAGAGATAAGTGAAAGCCTTCCCAACATCACTGAAGATGGTGTTAAGTATAACCTTTCACGCCTTCAGGAACTTGGATTATTAGAGCGTATAGGAGGTAGGAAACAAGGTTATTGGAAAACAATAGAGTAAAGTACATGGATGATCTAGATGAATTTGAAAGTTGGCATAAGGATTTGAATGAATGGGAACGTTTTCAATATGAACTTGAAAGAATAAGCGGAGAGAAAAAATTATTACAAAGTATGTGATTTTGACAATAAAACACTAAAAAATGCAACTAATGAGCAAAGAAAACCAAATAATACTTTATCAAGACGACAACGAAATTACTCGTGTGTCGGTGCGTTTTGCCGATGAAGATTTGTGGCTGACACAAAATCGTTGGTGGATATATATCAAACGAGTAAATCAAATGTAAGTGAGCATATTAAGCATATATTTGAGGATGGCGAGTTAGTAAAGGAGGCAACTGTTCGGAAATTCCGAACAGTTCAAACAGAAGGTTCTCGTAAAGTTGAACGAGAAGTGGAGCACTACAACCTTGATATGGTTATCGCTTTGGGTTATCATGTGCAGTCTCAGGTTGCAACCCGCTTCCGATGATGGGCAACCCAGCGGCTTCATGAGTATATTCAAAAAGGATTTACCATGGATGATGAACGGTTGAAACAGGGCGGCAACCGCTATTTCCGTGAGTTGTTACAACGCATCAGGGATATTCGTAGCAGTGAACGCAATTTTTATCAGCAGGTAACATATATATATGCTACAGCCACAGACTATGATCCACGCGACAGTATGGCAAAGATGTTCTTCGCCACCGTACAAAACAAGTTGCATTATGCCGTTCATGAAAATACTGTGGCAGAAGTGATATACAATCGTGTGGACAATGAGAAACTGTTTGTAGGTATGACTAATTTCAAAGGCAGCTATGTAACTAAGGATGATGTAAAGATTGCCAAGAACTATTTGTCTGAGATTGAACTCCAACGCCTGAATCTGCTTGTTTCCGGTTTCTTGGACTTTGCCGAGTTCCAAGCATTGGAAA
>NZ_BEWW01000164.1 GCF_002933955.1 Prevotella sp. MGM2 | reverse complement strand
TCCTTCTTCAACAATGCCAAAGACCTTACCGCTGTTATCCGCAAGACCATAGAGGAAAACGACGGCTTGAAAAAACAAGTGGAAGTATTTGTAAAGAAAGGCATTGCCGATTTGCGTGAACGCCTCATAGCTGCGGCCGCGGAAACCGCCGATGGCATAAAGATAGTAAAGGGCGTCATTCCCACAGCCATTGCGCCCGATGCCGTAAAAGACCTTGCGTTCCAAATTTCAGGAATCTTGCCCGAAAACATGTTTTGTGTTCTGGGCAGCAGCTATGAAGGCAAACCGCTTCTTACCGTCATGATCAGTAAAAATCTGGTGGAAAGCCGCAGTCTCAATGCCGGTAACCTTGTAAGGGAAGCCGCCAAACTTATTAAAGGCGGCGGCGGTGGCGCTCCTCATTTTGCTACGGCCGGCGGAAAAGATGTGGCCGGACTTGAAGCGGCTGTCTGCAAAGTTATGGAATTGGCGGGTGTTTGAAGCCATAGGTCTGGTGGACACTGTCCCGGGTCTGAAAAAAACGCCACAGTAATCTACAGAGATTTACATATAGTGTCAAACGGACAGAATAAGATATGACATTTACAACCGCACCCGTGTTATTGCATGGATGCGGTTGTTTTGTTAGGGCAATATTCAAAAAAATCACATCGGTTGTTTCATTGTACAAACACATGATATATTGATTTATGAATTAAAAACGAGAAAGATTAAATATATGGAAGAAAAAGAAGGAAGAATGATTTGGACTCACGAATATGTTCAAATTTACACAAATGGTTATGGAAACATCGTCCTGCTTTTTGAGAACGAAAAAGATAAGCCGCTCGCAATAGGTCAGAAGATGAATGAAATAAATGAAGATGCTTATATGAACGGCTACAACTGGGACGCTTTCTTCAATTATTATCTTGCTGAAAATGCTCCGGATATTTTGGAGAGTATTGATAGCGATCCTGAAGCCGGCACGTATGTCTCTTATTTTGAAGAGAACGAAGAGAATGAGGAAAAAGCCAAACGCTTTGCCGATATTATCATATCCTTGATTGAACATGAAGAGGATATATATGAAATACTTCGGAAGAAAGGAGATGAGATAGAATGGGATTAATCTCGGTCCAATAAAGATTTTATACGGATAACACGCAGATAGCAAGTCATTAACTGATAATAATATCAAATACTCATGAAAACAACCCGATTTTTTTTACGAAATGGTCTGATTGCCTTTTTCTGTGCAATGACGCTGACAGCCTCAGCTGAGAGAGTGTGTCGGAACATTAATCGTGACTGGACGTTCCGCTTTTCTCATCAGGTGGATAAAAACTCAGGCGTGAAGGTGCAACTGCCGCACACCTGGAACGCTCAGGACGCTTTGAGCGGCAAACAGGACTACAAGCGCGGAATTGGAAATTATACAAAAAGTTTTGTTGCGCCCGATGAATGGAAAGGGCGCCGGCTCTTTGTGCGTTTCGAAGGCGCCAACAGTGTAGCTACTGTGTTCCTCAACGGCAAATGGGTGGGTGAACACCGTGGCGGATACAGTGCTTTCGTATTTGAACTGACCAACGGTATCAAATGGGGCACGCATAATGAATTGCTCGTACGTGTAAACAATGCCGAGGATTTGAGTGTTATGCCTTTGGTTGGCGATTTCAATTTCTATGGCGGCATATACCGCGATGTAGAACTCATTGCCACCGACGAAGCCTGCATCTCGCCGATGTATTACGGTTCGCCGGGAGTGTTCCTGACAACGGAGACCGTTTCAGAGCGGCAGGCCCGGATATCACTTCGGACGATTCTTTCCAACCGTTTGGATGACGTTCGGGACGCTGTGTTGAAATGGCGCGTCACTGCCAACGGCAGCGAAGTGACCGCCGGCGAAAAAAACATCACCTTGCAGGCACGCGCTGAAGAACAGTCAGAGAAATCGGTCTTCACGATCGACCGTCCCCGCCTGTGGGACGGACGTCGCGACCCCTTTCTATACGATGTGGACGTATCGTTGTGGATAGATGGCCGCGAGGTGGACTGTGTGCGCCAGCCCTTGGGCATACGCACCTGCAGCATAGATGCGGAAAAGGGGTTCTTCCTGAATGGCCGTCACCTGTCGCTCCAAGGTGTGTGCCGCCATCAGGAACGTGCACAGATAGCCAACGCCTTGCGTCCCCAGCATCACGAAGAAGACGTTGACATCATGCTCGAAATGGGTGTCAATGCCGTGCGGCTGGCCCATTACCAGCAGGCGGACTACATGTACGACCTTACCGACCGCCATGGTATTCTGGCTTGGGCGGAAATACCCTTCGTGGGACCGGGCGGATATGCTGACAAGGGCTTTGTGGACAGTGAGGCCTTCCGTGAAAACGGCCGTCAGCAGTTGCTCGAGCTCATCTGCCAGCTCCACAACCATCCGAGCATATTCTGCTGGGGACTTTTCAACGAACTGAAAGAAGCCGGTGACAATCCCGTGGAATACATCAGGGAACTCAACGAACTGGCTCACCGCGCAGATCCTTCCCGACCGACCACTTCGGCCAGCAATCAGGGAGGCGACATCAATTACATCACCGATCTTATTGCCTGGAACCGTTACGACGGCTGGTATGGAGCATCGCCTCGGTCACTGGCTACATGGCTGGACAAAACCCATGCCGCACGGCCCGACCTCCGTATCGGTATCAGCGAATATGGCGCCGGAGCCAGTGTGCTTCATCAGCAGGATTCGCTCCGTCAGCCCGCGGCCTCAGGATGGTGGCATCCAGAGAACTGGCAGACCTATTATCACATGGAAAACTGGAAGATTATCCACTCGCGTCCCTATGTGTGGGGCAGTTTCGTGTGGAACATGTTTGATTTCGGAGCCGCTCACCGTACAGAGGGCGACCGCCCCGGCATCAACGACAAGGGGCTTGTGACGCACGACCGTGCGACGCGCAAAGATGCCTTCTACTTCTATAAAGCCAATTGGAATCCGGCTCCCATGCTCCATATAGCCGGAAAGCGGGCCAGCGAGCGGTTACGTCCCGAAACGGAAGTGATGGTATTCAGCAATGCTGAGAAAGTGGAACTCTTCGTCAACGGACAATCCGCAGGTGTGCAACGTCCCGATGACTACCGCACCTGCCGCTTTGCCGTAAAGCTACGTTCGGGCAGCAACCGTATTGAAGCCCGGGCCGTAGCAGGAAAACAACGTTTGGAGGACCATGCCTTATGGATGCTGTACGACAAATAAAGCAGAAGGCCAATTTTAACACTATTTGCTTTCCGA
>NZ_BEWW01000163.1 GCF_002933955.1 Prevotella sp. MGM2 | reverse complement strand
CCACAAATTTAACACTTTTCTCAAAATTCAGTCACCGTGTTTTCGGCTTGACCCCTGATGTGCAAGTGTTAGCAATTTTATAAAATCTTGATTTAGAAAGATTTAGTACAAACCGCATTTTCTGCCGATAGCCAAAGTTAGCATTTGTTAGTTCGGAATTAGCACATTATCTTTGGTACAAATTTCGTGGATGTACCACAAAAAAGTACCACAAATGTACCAGCTTTTCCATCAAATATCAGCCGTTGTCTCCTGCCCCGGTCTTGCCATAGCGTCCGGAGCCTGTTCAGAGTGCCAACTCTCTGATATTTGCTATTTTGTACTAAATGTTTCCAAAAGATTCGGGGCGTGCAACAGCCTCGTTGCCGGATGCGTTGGAATGGTATGTGGTACACGTGTGGTACATTTCCCGGAATTTGTGGTACACGCTTTTTCGTGTACCACATCACGAGAAATTTTAATGTATCATTCTTAAAATCTTTTACTTATGGCAGGAATACCACAGATCAAGATTGTTTTCGACCGCCGCAAGAAGGCATCGGCCGTAAATCCCGGCACCGTTGAGATCGAGGTGTCGTACAACCGTGAGCGCGTCCGTCTCTCCACCGGCGTCGCTGTCCTCAAACAGCAGTGGAGCGGCAAGGAGGTAGTCAACCACCCTCAGGCCGACCATCTGAACGAACAGATACGCCGTGTCTATGACGGTATCCATGAGAAGATGTCGTCCATAGCCTCGACAAAGGGCGAATACGACCTGTCGCTTCTCAAAAAGGTCAAGAAAACAAAGTTACAGGGTTCGTCGGCAAGTTTCCTCGACTGGCTGGAGGAACGTATCGACATGCGCCCGGTCACGGAGTCAACACGCAAGCAGCACAAGGTGATGCTCAACTGCCTGCGCGACTTCGGGCTGATACGCTTTTTCAGCGACCTCACCCCGAAGAATATCAGACTATGGGACGATTTCATACGCAAACGAGTGACAGCCCAGGCCTCGGTTCATGGCTACCACAAACGTCTCAAGCCCTATATCGTGGAGGCGATACAGTTTGAGAAGCTGGAGTCCAATCCCTACGACGGCATGAGGATTTCCCGTGGAAAGTCGGAAGGCATAAAATTCCTTACCGAGGAGGAACGTGACCGCGTGGAAGCTCTCGAACTCTACGGCATGACGGAGAAAGTACGCGATATGTTCATCTTCTCATGCTACACGGGGCTGGCATACTCAGACCTTGTGAAGATAAAGAAGTCGGATGTGTTCAGGCAGGGCGAGGACTACTGCATACGCGACAAGCGTATGAAAACCGGTATGCCCTATACGATTGTGCTGTTGCCTAAGGCGATAGCCATACTGAAAAAGTATAATTACGACCTCAATCTGATGAGCAACCAGAAATGCAACGACCAGTTGAAGATAATCGCCAACCTTGCCAAGCTGCACATCAACCTGACAATGCACGTCGGCCGCCACACGTTTGCGACGTGGGCGTTGACAAAGGGTGTGGGTATCGAGACTGTGAGCAAGATGCTCGCCCATTCCAACGTGACAATGACCGAGAAATACGCCCAGGTGCTTCAGACGAGCGTCATACAGGGCTTCGGTAAACTCAAATAATATCTGCCGTAACGCCGATACAGCCGTCACTTCTTCCGGGAGGTGGCGGCTTTCTCTTTTGCCGACAGTTCAGAGCGTAGCCGCTCAATCTCCTTTGCCTGTTCATCAATCCGTTTTTCCAGACGTTCAAGCCGGTTATTCATCGGCCCCATGAAGGCGGTCATGTTCTTTATTATCTCCGCCATGTCAGCAAGGATATACGAAAATCGGTCAAACTGCGGAGGCTCAGGATCCGACTCCTGCTGCCGTGCAGCTGTCTCCTGTATCATACTTCCATTGCCGCTCCATATCCATTCAAAACTCAGGGGCGGATATATGCTGCAAAGGCTCTTGACAAAGCGTTCCGACACGTTGGATTTGCCGGTTATCACCTGCGACACGACGCTGGGATTGTAGCCCATCTTTTCCGCAATGGCACGGTTGGAGTTGAACAGCCTGTTGTCTTTCAGCCATTCCATCGCCTGTCTCACTCTTTCTCTTATGCTGTCCATAAACTTGCGTTTATATTTTCTAATAAATTTGATTAGGTATTTCCAATAATAACACTTCAAACAATCATTTAGCACGATTAGTTTGTTAGTGTTATTGCAACTACCTAATTTAGATTAATTATTTCTAATTGCAAAGATAATCATTTTTCTAAATATAGCTAATGGTTGCTAACAGAAAAAATGTCAAACAGCTTATAAACGGATACGACTATGAGTGAAGACCGACGCATAACAATGAGGCTCACGAGGATTGAGAACACCCTTGAAGAGATAAAGCGGAACATCACCGCACCAATGCCTCCTGACAGGAAGATAACCGTGCGTGAGGCGGCGGAGATCATGCACTGTTCAGACCAGCGTGTACGCGATGCCATACACGACGGATCACTTAAAGCGGAGCGTAACGGACGGCGTTTTTTCCTCTCTCTTTACGATGTGAGGGCGCGTGCCGGATACGCAACACTTGAAAAAAAACGGCAGACCTGATTCATTTAATCTTAAAGGACGAAATTATGACTACACAACAGATCAAGGAGATTGACTCCAAGTGCCTTAACGACTATCTCGCCACGCTACCCCATTCAGACCACCGTTTTTTCGTGACAGCGGTAGTAAGAGCCTGCGGAGAAGGCATCAAACGCAAGACATTCTACAACTGGAAAGCCGGATGCTGCTGCATACCCTCCTTTTGCAAGAAAGAGATAGAGAGGATTGCCGGATGTGTGGTGTTCCCGAAGGAACTCTATGTGACAGACCGCGATGTTGACACTTCATGTGGAAAAGCCTGAGGCTCACGCACCAACTCCTATATATATGTACCCCAAGAATATAAACAGCCGAAATGAACCGTTCATGGATACCCGTAATGCACTATCTCCGCAACGTGGAATGGCTCTACTCCGAGAGCCGGATGGTACATCTCTGGCTGGAGATACTTTTCCGCGTGCAGAGAACCAAAGGCACATACCCCATAAAAGGCACGACAATAAACATCCTGCCCGGTCAGTTCGTGGCCTCGACACGAAAACTGGCCGCCTCAATCGGAGCGGACAAAGACACAGTAGGAAGATACATGAGGATTTTTGAAGCGCAGAAGTGGATACGGCGACTTGAAATAGGCAACGCGACATTATACACGGTACTTGTCATGGATCAGATACCCGGCTTTTCAATCATGGCTCCACAGGATACAGCGGCTATCGGGGCTTCTTCAGAAGCTCAATCCCCCACAAATGGGGACACTTCTTCCGACACTGTTGGGGACACCTTTGGGGACATATATTATATAGATAATAATATAAATAAAAATTCTCTCTCCCCCGCGCGTGAAGGAGAAGTTTTTGAAATTTTTTCAAAGGATACGGCTTCGCTCGACGAAATAGCCGGAGCCTTGCACTGCGAAAGAAAAATACTTGAAGATATGCTTCCTGACTTTTTTCAGGAGTGCAGGATCAAGAAAAAGAATCATCCGACCGTGCAGGAGTGCAAGGATCATTTTTTCAACTGGGCCCGCGCCCGATTAGAACGAGAACGGAACAATGGCAAACCCCAAGAAAATAAACCCGGCGGAAGCCGTCAGGGAAATCAGAGAGGCCGCAGAACGCCGGTCAAACCGAACTGCGGACTTATCGAGAATTAGCGAATACAAGACGCTTTTCATGCAGTGTGCCGTTGCCGTCTGCCCGGGCTTCACAGTGAGGGAAGAAATGAAACCGGCATACAACGACATCGTTCACTGGGCGGTGATGGACTATGACGGCAACCTTGACCCGGACAAGGGGCTGCTTATCTGGGGCGACATCGGAACGGGCAAATCCACCATGCTGAAAATCATCAGGGAGTTTTGCTCCTTTGTGAGACCGCACATTGACGGCAACCGCTATTATTTCCGGATAGACAACGTGATTGATGTATGCGCCGCTTACGCCGATGAGTCAATATACGGAGGCTACCGGGGCATCAGGCAGTATATCGACAGTCCGAGGCAGGCGTTTGACGAACTTGGCAGCGAGACAGTGCCGACAGGAAGGTACGGCAACTTCGAGAATGTTATGCAGTACATCTTCCAGTCACGCTACGACAACCGCTACCACCAGTTTACCCATGCCACCACCAACTTCACGATTGACCAGATACAGGATGTCTATGGCGAGAGGATATACGACCGCTTCAAGGAGATGTTCAATTTCGTCGCCCTGCGAGGAAAGACATTCAGGATAAACACTCAAAAGAACATGGAAAAATGAAAGACAACGTACAAATCACACCCATAGATTGGGAACAGCGGAAATATGACCTTGCGGTCGCTCTGTATTATCACGACATACGGCTGTCGGATATAGTCACGCCGGAGAACCGTCTTGCACGGTGGCCAGAACATATTAGCGTCTCCGCAGAAATGGCAGTGGAAGCGGCCGAAGTTTTCATAAACGAATACCGCCGGCACGCGGTAATGGAAAGTGGGGAGAAAAGCCATGCGCCCTGATTTTCAAAGGATAGTCCCCGATTTGCTGTATTCGGTGATGGCGGCAAGAAAACTGCTCGGTATAAGCCATACGACGATTTACGAATACATGAGGCAATCGCCCCCGGTACTCCCGTACCGCCGCTCGGAAAACGGCTGGCACAGGCTGATACTCGGAAGCGACATAATCTTCCTGCTCGACCACCCGCAGGTCAAACGGGGAAGAAAACGGAAGAAACGGTAAACGGTACTGTCAGTTCCAGAGATACCACGGTGAGGGGCGTGGAGCGGAGAAGGCTTCGGAGAGGTCGATGGCGAGTAGCCATGCCTGGGTGCGTATGCCGTCCATGTCGGAGAGTGTCTTCGCATAGCGGCTCTCTCCTGCACCCGAAATCCTGCACCACTGCCGCGCGAATATGTCGGGTTGGAAAGCGTCGATGAACGACAGTATGTCGTCCACCAGCGAAGCCGGTTTACCACCGGTCATGTCGGCTGAGAAGCAGAACGGCACTCCGCTCTCGGTATTCCGCCGGAAATCGAAAGAGGTGATGTTGCCATCCCTCACGTTGGCGGTCACGCTCCAGCCGCATTTTGCGGCAACTTGGATTATGGTTTGTAAAATCATGTCAGTACACATTTATGTCTGCCACGTCCGGCATGGAGGTGGCAGACCGAATTTTGAAAAGTAAGGCTCTATTCACCGCATGGGTCAAAGTCAAGTCCCTCAAAGGCTTCAAGCAGAGTGCCGACCATAGACTCCGCGTCCTCCATGTCGGCTACAATATCCGAGATACGGTATGGCGCACCGTTCTTGCCGTGTCCGTCATCGCCAATCCAGAGATATGCTTCCTCATCGGGGTCATAGTTCTCGTAATATTCTCTCACTGACTTTATCAAAGTATCGGGGTCGGCATATCTCATTTCAGCCGAGAAATTAAAATCCTGCCCTGCCTTTGTGTACTGCGAGAACTCAAACAGCCATAAGTCAGTGTCGCGGTATCTTTCAGTATGGACGTGCCAGCCGTTAGCTTCGGCGCATTCGGTTATCTTGTCGATTATATCTTGTATATCCATATTCCTTCGGTGGAATGTCAGCCGTGGCACAACACCACGGCTGATGTGTTCGGTCAATCATAAAGGCGTTTCAAGAAGTCTTGAAGCCTCTCATCGCTTATCTGCCCTATGGGACATGGGGTGAAATACGGCATTTGTATCACTCGAATAATGCCGAAGCCTTGTTTGCGGTAGTCGAGTTCGACATCGGCAAGTTCGTTGAGCGACACATAGCCATATTCATCTTCGCCGAGTCCGACCACTATGCAGAAAAGGGTTGTATCGTCTCCCTCCTTGTTTCCTTCAAGCACAAACCAACGGATATTTCCGATAGTGAATATCGCCACGCATACAGCGTCTCTCTCCTTGCCGTCCTGCGAGTACAGAGGATAGTCCTTTATGGCTTCCTCAAATTTCGGTGTCAACAGTCTGTTCATAGTCAGTCAAATTCAATTTCATCTTCGTAAAGTTCAATCCTCGCGCCGCTACTTACCTCGATGATGAAGCGGTAGCCGTTCAGTCCTACGATTGTGCCACGGTGGTAGCCTCGCCACGGTGTCAGCAACTCGCACTGGCGTCCGTATTCGGGAAAATCGGTGTCGTTCATACGCTTTTATCCTTTAGTTCTTTATATTCGGGGTCATAGATTTCATCGCCGTTCATCAACGTGTCGTACATCATCGCCGCTCTACGTGCTGCCGTTTCGTTCCGCTCATCGTAATAGCCAGTTCGGTAGTTGACAGCGAGCTGACGGATATATGCCACGCACACTTTGAAAGCCTGCGACTGCAAGTAGCGGTGTATTGTGGCGAGTGCCTTTCCTGTGTTGGTTGCGGATTGCATTTTGCCGTTGACAAAGTTGTCAAACGCTACGACAAATTCCTTGTCGTTCTTGGATATTGCTATTCCGTTATAAATTTCCATATTCTTATGTTTTAGATTGTTGCCTGATTGTAGATTGAGGGTTCGGAGGTCACGTTGTAGATGTAGTTGCCACAGCGTACCAAAAGGCAGTTCTCGCCATAGTAGAGTTTTTTCATGCCCCTAATGGAGCCGGAGCGGTGGAAATTGGGGAACTGCCCGATATTGAGCCGTCTGCCCTCTGCTACTTTCATTCTTTTTACTCGCATAGTCATTTGATGTTTGAGTTAATTTTTCTCCCTTTTGTTTGAAGCTCTTTGAGCTTCTCCGGC
>NZ_BEWW01000162.1 GCF_002933955.1 Prevotella sp. MGM2 | reverse complement strand
CTGTTGAACCGGGCAAAAGTGTTGTCATCCGGAATGAGACGTCCCGCCGCCGGATAAGGATAAAAATAATCATCGATATGGAAGCCGTCCACATCGTAGCGACGCACGATGTCGGCAGCTATCTTGCAGATATACTCACGGTTTTCGGCCAATCCGGGATCAAAGATATAAAGACCGTCATACTCGAAGAAGCGGGCGGGGTTCTGCATATAGGGATGGTTCATAGCCAAAGCCGTGGTACCTTTCGTCTTGGCCCGAAAAGGATTGATCCATGCGTGAAGTTCCATGCCGCGCTTATGGCACTCGTCAACCATCCAGGCCAAAGGATCCCAGTAAGGAGCCGGAGCTTGCCCCTGACGGCCGGTGAGGAAGCGGCTCCACGGTTCATAGGGACTGGCATAAAAAGCATCGGCCTCGCCACGCACTTGAAAAATGATGGTGTTAACACCGCATTGTTGCAAGGCATTGAGCTGTCCGGTCAGATTGGCCTGCATTTGGTCGCGGCTCATTCCCTGAAACTGTCCATTGATAAATTGTATCCATGCACCGCGAAACTCACGCTTGGGAGCCGATTGGGCGTCTGCCGTGATTGTAGAGAGGCAAAAAGCCAAGAAAAAAAGTAAAAAATGACGCATTTTGCAATATTAAAATGTGATTTAGATATTTT
>NZ_BEWW01000161.1 GCF_002933955.1 Prevotella sp. MGM2 | reverse complement strand
TGCCCGAGGGGGTCAAACTCACGCGCCTTTTCCATATCCTCCACATTATATTTATCGTGGATATATTCGGCAAGGCGATTTTTGGTAAGTTCATAACGGGTATATGTCTTTTGCGTGGCTGTTTTCCCTACTTTCAGCGCATATTGTTCATTGTGCTGGGAAAATACCTGTAAGAGAGTTTTTGCTCTTTCCTCTTTACCTAAGAACACGTTGCGTACTTTCTCTGCGGTTACATAGCTGTCCCGTTCTAAAATGGTCTGATAGTGTCTGTGCAAGGTAGCTTTGATGCTATCCAGCATTTCATTCATGCGGGTAAATTCCGCTCCTCTGCCATTTACCTTTCCGGTTTTGGCAGACCAGTTTTTAGGATTGACTTCAAGTTTAGTGTTGAATTGGGCTAATTTCCCGTCAATGGTAATACGTGCCATGATTGGCATATTACCGTTCTTTTTCACCTTGTCCCGTTTCAGGAAGAACAATACTCGGAATGTTGATTTCATACCTCATTTTTTAAGTTACAAAACTACTTTTATTAACTCATAATGAGATAAATGCATGGTCGCCAAATCTCGACAACATTTCGCCATTTTCCGACAAATCGTACCCCTTTTTGAAGAATTTTGTCGGGGGTACGAATAAGGCACTATTTTTTGTCTGTCAGTGACCTTTTCGTGGCGGTCAAGGTAGCCAAAAGGCAATAAAAAAAGTCCCACAAAATATTGATTTTGTAGGACTTGTCTTTTTCTTGTCGCCTTTTGGCTTTTCTTTCAGTGATCCGAGCGGGCTTTGTGAGAGTGGCATTATCTTATTGATTATCAATTTGTTGGTTGATGTAATTGAGAAGCAATGTACCACGGTTTGTACCACATTTTCCGCTCTATTTTGGAGGGCAAAATTGCCCTGATTTATCACTACCTGCGAGAGTATCACAAAATTAACACTTATTATCCGAATATTTGCCAATTAAACAATATTTAACTATTAAAAATTGTGGTTCTCATACTTGAACACCTGTTTTCAGGCAAAAGTTCGGTGCTGTGGACGGGTGTCCGGGAGCCTCAAAAAATGTGGTGAAAAAGGTGGCGCACACTGACCGAAAAAGTGGCGGAAAAGGTGTCTGTAAAAGTGTCCCCAAAGGTGTCCCCATAAGTGTCCGAAAGAGTGTCCCCAAGAGTGTATGTAAGTGTGTCTGTATCAGTGACGGTAAATATGTCGGAACGGGTGTCTGAAATGGTGGCGGCAGAAGTGGCGGATAAGGTGTCGGTCAAGGTGACGGCAAAGGTGGCGCACATCAGCCGAAATCAGTGTTGTTTTCCCCCTTGCTTCCCAGCCTGAAAAATCCCACCGCAGGGAGAAGATTATGCCTGCCCTCCTATTTTTCTCCCTTAAAGAAAATTTCACGGAGCAGTCCTATGTCGATACTGTCTCCACAACGACCGCAATCCTCTCCAGCAGAGCAGAAGCAGCCAACAAATCATACGCCATACCAAAGACACAATCCGGCAGGCAAGACGCATAATCATTACAAGCGACCATCGGATAAAGCGGAGCAACAGTCCTGCAACTATCGCAACGGGCAATAGATATATCATCAATAAAAGTGCGAACATGGTGAGAGATATTATGATGTTCAGATAGTCCGATAATGTCATTTCAACATCATCAAACTACCGCCCGAAGTAATGCTCCGAGTATGTAAATATACTAAATTTCAACGACTTATGCAAATTTTCAAGCCATTATTTTAGTACATATTCATCTGATTTTCACATCATTTCATGCTCTGACACAAGCCATATCACAGTATATGATAATGTGATTGTCGTGACAGCAACAGCAGTCATTATCGGATAACAGTGGTATGTGATAATAAGAGTATATGATACATAGGGCAAATCATTATCCTATGATTAAATACCGGTGTCCCAAGTTGTCAGATAAAAAGATTATGTTCGGAATTTGTGCGCGGTCAACCGGAGTGAGCTAACTTCGCCGTGCGAAACGAGGTGGGGAGAGCATCGGGGCATCCATGCCAAAGGTGCAGAATTTGTTAAGCAAGTTGTACTTTTCCCCGGATAAAACGGAGTTTTACCGATGGAAAAGTAACTTGCCTCCCTGTCGGGCGGAGAAAATCAGCTCGCAACTCGCCGATTTTTAATCACTGGAAAATATGGAAAAGAGAACCAACAGAATAGAGATTCTATTTACCGATACCGAACTTGAACGGCTCAAAATCCGCTCAAAGGAGTTCAGGAGCATAAGCTCGTATATCCGTGCCGCGCTTGTGGAGTTTTCCGACAAGGACGCGAAAGGCCGTATGCAAGCCGTGGAAGAGATGGCCTCGCTCTGCCGGAGATTCAAGGACGAGCTTGGCTGGGCCGGCGGCAATCTCAACCAGGCAATGAAACGTGCCAACGAGCTTTCCGTAGCAGGGTTGTTGAGCGAGACATATTATAAAGAGGTACTGATACCTTCCATAAATGGCTTGAAGAAGACTATGGATAAAATCATAGCCGAACACTCCGATGTCGTAAGCAAGATAATACGCGGTGTACTGAAGAACGGACAATCCGAACATCTGATGCAACGATAACCGAATTATCATATACTCCGGTTCCATATACTCACATAATCTCAAACCGAGATTTACTCTTAATCATATATTCACATGATAGCGACAATACTTCCTTCAAGCACCTGCTTCCATGCGGTCGGATATAATGAACGCAAGGTAGCCAAAGGCTCGGCACATCTGCTGAAAATGAAAAATTTTGATGCGGTAGAAATGATGGGACACCATACCCCCGACGACCTCGTGGCCTATCTTGAAAATTACTCTTCCAAAAACCCGAGAATCAAGAAAGCACAGTTCCACATGGCGTTTTCATGCCGGGGACACGAAAAGACGGAACAGGAGCTTCTGGACTTCGCTCATGAATATCTCCGGGAGATGGGATATGGCGAAGAAGGACAGCCCCTGCTGGTTTACGGACATACCGATACTGATAACACACATATACATATAATAACATCACGCGTGGCACCGGACGGTAGCAAGATAGACCATAACCATGAACGGGTAAGGTCGCAACGTGTGGTCGAGCGGTTGCTTGGAAACGACATTAACGAGAAAGCACGCAGGGATATGGAAGAAGCCCTGTCTTATAAATTCACATCCATCACACAGTTCAAGGCTCTTATGAACACGCTCGGTTATGAGTGCTACGACAATGAGGGAGTGGTATCCATAAAACGTGGCGGTGCCGTATGTCTTAAAATACCACTAGAGGAAATCAGCTCACATTACCGTTCAACGACAGTCGACCGTCAGCGCAGGAGACAGCTCCGCGCCATATTCGCCAAATACCGAGACCTGACCGCCAACAAGAAAGAACTCGCCGATGAACTGAAAAGAAAATTCGGTATCGAGCTTGTGTTTTTCGGAAAGAAAGATTCTCCATACGGTTATATGATAATCGACCATAACAAGAAAGCTGTCATCAACGGAGGCAAGATATATCCGATAAAGGAGCTGCTTGATTTTGCGACACCTGATGAACGGTTCGCAAGAATAGACTCACAAATCGACGCCCTGTTAGCCAATGATCCAAAAATCACCATCGGCGAGCTTAACGACATACTGAGCCGCCAGAACAAAGCCTATGTGAAACAGGGGCAGATATGGCGAGGCAGAGACAGCCGTCCTCTCCGCCCCCATATGTGGGAGGCTCTGAGACGCAACAACCGTATTCAATGGGTGGAGTCCTTCGCGCCGGCAACGGAAGCGGAGCGGGACTTCCTATGTTCAATCGGCAAGGTGACTGTGCCCCACATGGTGGAAATCAACGGAACAAGGACAACACAATACAATAACCGGCTGTCAGATCTGAGGAGCATATTTGACAGCAGCACAGGTTATATACGCCGTCAGACACTCCGCAGTGCAGGATTTTCAATCCGGGATATTGAGGGAGAAATGTATGCCTTTGACATGAAAGCCCGCGTCCTTATAAATCTTGAAAACGAGGGTTTCGATATAAGACGGCTCCAGTTTGTAAAAAATCCCGTCGAGAACAAAAAGCAAAACGTGGCGGTCAGACGAAAGCCCGGCTCAGGAATAAGGAAGCCGCATGACGTGGAGTCAGGTCAAGGCCAGAACAGGGAATGGGAAGTTGGCTACAAAGGGGACTATGACAGGATAGATGATGAGTCCTCGATAAGACGATAGCCTGTTTCCGTGACTTCTATCCGGTGACACCGTGTGCGTGATAGCCACTATATTACACGCTCAGATAGCCATTTCAACACAATATCGCATTATCCGATGATGAAAACTGTTCGGAATTTCGGGTTTAGCAATCGCCCCATGATAATTTTGCTCAAAAACCAACCGACAGTTTCTATCAATGGAATCAACCTGTATAATCACATTCGCCAATCAGAAAGGCGGTGTCGGCAAGACAACGCTGTGCGCCCTTTTCGCAAGCTACCTTGTGTCAAGGGGGCACAGTGTGACCGTGTTCGACACCGATCCGCAGCAGTCCATCGTCAAGAAACGCACAGCGGACACCGCCACATATGCAGGAGTGCCGCTGCCCTATAATGTATATCCTTTCAGCATGAGCAACGAGCCGGCTCTTATCGCGCTAATCGAGAACCTGCACAACTCAGCCGCCGTGGACTTCGCGCTGTTTGACTCGGCAGGCAGTCTCAACGACCAGGCGTTGCTGGCACTTTTCGCCAATACGGATTATTTGCTGACTCCGTTCCACTATGACAACCTGACCGTACCCTCCACCGCTGTATTTGTCGCCATGATAGTCGAATTGAGACGCAGCATCGGAAATGCTATGAAAACGGTACATTATGTCATACCCAATCTTGAAGAACAGGGTGTCGGCACCAAAGAGGAAAAGGAGCTATGGCAGCTCGTGAACAAGAAGCTGAGCGAACACGTGCGTATAGCACCGACCGTTTATAAACGCCAGACATTACGCCGTTTCAGTACAATCTCCGGCATGGACGACCAGATGCTCGTAGTATCACCGGCCTTCGATCATATTTACAATGACATATTCGGCATACCAAACACAGAAGAAGAATGAACCAGGACACCCCATACCCCAAACTGAACGACCTGCTCGGAGGACTCGGCAACCTTGTTCCCGGAGCGGAGACCATGCCACAGGCACCGGAACAGCATACCGTTCCCGAACCTGAGCCGTCGCCCGACAATGACGATGACTGGGAGCTTTTCAGAAAGAATCTTGCCTTGTATAATTTCAGGGAGAAAAAAGATGACCGCATGATATGCAAGCTCGACCGCGACCTTGCGGACTCCCTCGATGCCTGCGACATCGACCGCAAATGCCGTTCCGATATTGTGAACGCCATAGTCAGGACTTTTGTAAACCGGTATCTTGACAGGCTGCGGCAATTCAGGAAAAACAACAGGTCATTACTCGGCAACACATAAAAACTTACTGGATATGAGAACAATCAAATGGTCTTATGATATGCTCCGCACACTGCGTGAGATGTATCCACACGACACGAATACACGGATAGCAGCAACTATCGGTGTGGGTACGAGGTGTGTGGTGGCGAAAGCAGCCGAACTCGGACTTGAAAAGGAACGTGACATCAGGCGCAAGGAGGCTGAGAGAATCCTTATGGAAAATTACGGCACTCATTCCCAGTCAGAACTGTCACGCCTGACAGGATTGAGTCTCCGCACCGTCAAACGCATGGCCGGACGTTTGGGACTGAAACGCGATGCCGATGATGCCTCACGGTTCATTTCCTCCAGACGCAAGGAGATAATACGTCGTGAGAGACTGCGCCTGAGGATAGGACTTGACCCAATAACCAATGTCAAGGTCACAGGCAACCGCCGACGGGCAATCTTACGCAACCGGCTCAAACAATACGGATATGTGGTCATGCGTGGCAACGACACCGTATTTTTCAGTCCGGACATGGCACGCTGTTCAAGACACGAGGACAGAGGAGCATCCCTCGGCCTTACCTTTCTTCCCCTGCCGCAACAACATTCATTCACAACAAAAATAATCTGATAATCATGTTCGGAACTATTTTTACCTGCCTGACAGCCGTACTCATATTATATTATGCTGTCCTTGTCTGCATGGATCTTTTCATAAAGCCTACGGGAGCCGCCGATGAATCCGGCACACCCGATGAAGCTGAGATCGACATATCCGATGAAGCAAACTCATTCAAGGCAATCGAAATCAAGCGCGGTAAACAGAGTGCCAAGAAGCCGGTCAAGGCTCCGGTCGAGAAACCGAACCTCTCAAAGCCGCTGATGACAAATTATCTTCCAGTTGAACAGCTTGCAAGAAAAGCCCGCAACATCACCAGTTCTGAAGATGCCTCCCTCGCCGGCCTCGGAGAAATCATCATCAAATGCGAGTCCGCTGCCTGAAATAACCTGGCTTACCGCTAACCATATTCATATCACC
>NZ_BEWW01000160.1 GCF_002933955.1 Prevotella sp. MGM2 | reverse complement strand
GTGAACTTGAATCCGTTATTGCCGATGGCCTTGCGGTTCTTTTCGAAACCGTAAACCGTCTCCGGTACGCGGTCGCGGTTGCTGTAACCGTGGTCAGAGCCGTATTCGCCCTGGCTTTCTACGGTGAAATAGAGCTGCCAGCTGCCGTTTTTGCCCGGGGTGAACTTATGGTCGAGGGCGTGATGCTTGAGGTCGTAGAGGCCATTGCGCCACCAGTCGCGCGGATAGCCGATGCCGTCGTCGTTGTCGGTGGGTGCGCGGAAGGCGTCGAGTTTCGGGCCTTGTCCTTCGCGCACGATGGTCTGGTTGCCGTAGGTGAGTGAGGCAATGGCGCCGGTGGAGAGGTCGAAATCAGCTTTGAAGCCGTCGCCGGTGAGGGTGATGCGGCCGTTCTTTTCCTCGGCGTTTATCTTCTTGTCGGAAGCCGCTACCTGAATGATGGCGGGAGCGGCCTTTTCCTCACCGCGCACGCGGAGCTGTTCCTCCATCTGCACGTAGCCTTTCTCGGCCCATGGCATGTTTTCGCCCAGGAGGAACTGCACCTTCACGAAGTATTCGCTTTCGGGATCGAGCGAAGCGTAGTCGTAGGGCAGGGTGTACTGCTGTTTCTGGCGCGGACCGACGATATTGCGGGCGCCCTGCAGGGGTTTGTCCTTCTCCACGCATACGCCGTCCTTCCATAGCGACCATACGATCTGATAGTCGGTGAGGGGGGCGAAGTAATTCTTGTTGAAGATTTCGATGCGTCCCTGCGTCATGTCAACGGCCTTGACGCCGATGTTCTGGTACACCTTTTTCACTTCATAGTACTGCGCCTTGGGCGAGAGGTCGGGGCGCATGACGCCGTTCATGCAGAACATGCCGTCGTTGGGCTTGTTGTTCTGTCCGAAGTCGCCGCCGTAGCCCCAGTAGCGTTCGCCGGTGGCGGGGTCGTAGTTGTAGATGGCCTGGTCCACCCAGTCCCAGATGGCGCCGCCTATGAAGAAATTGGTGCTCTCTATGGCTTCCCAGTAGTCGATGAGATTACCGATGGCGTTACCCATGGAGTGGGCGTATTCGGAGATGTGGAAAGGATATTTCATCTTGTAGGTGCCTTTGACAGCGCCTTGCACCCAAGGGATGGAAGGATACTGGTTAGACCCCATGTCGACGATGTCGTTGTTGCGCTCGTACTGTACGGGGCGCGAGGTGTCGAAGGCCTTGATGGCGTTGTAGCAGTCCACGAAGTTCTTGCCCGGTCCGGCCTCGTTGCCGAGGCTCCAGATGCAGACAGAGGGGTGGTTGACGGTGGCGTGAACCATCTCCATGTTGCGTGCAATGTGTGCGTTCTTGAACTCCGGCACGTGGGAGAGGCTGGCTTCGCCGTAGTAGTACTGGTGGCTCTCGATGTTGGCTTCGTCCTCAAGATAGATGCCGTATTTGTCGCAGAGGTAGTACCAGTAGGGCGCGTCGGGGTAGTGGCAGTTGCGCACGTGGTTGATGTTGCCGCGCTTCATGAGGAACACTTCCTTCTCCATTTGCTGGCGCGTTACGTAATGTCCCGTCTCAGGGTTGTTTTCGTGACGGTTCACACCCTTCATCTTGATGGGCTGGCCGTTGAGGTAGTAGTAGCGTCCGGCCAGTCCGAACTCATCCTGTGAGGCCGGCGTGTCCTTGATTTCAATTTTGCGGAAGCCCACGGAGGTGGAGAAGGTTTCCACCACCTTGCCCTTCTTGTCCTTGAGCTGTCCCACCAGAGTGTAGCGGTAGGGCTTCTCGGCGTTCCAGGGCTTGATGGCCTTTCCGGCCTTGAGCACTACGGAAGCCGTCTGCTCGCCGTCCTTGACAAGCTCCTCTACGGCGGCCGAGGCTGTTATGCCCTCCACGAGGGTGTTCTCGTCGCTGTAGAGTTTGTTTTCATAGAGGGCATAGTCGATGGTGTAGCCCTTCTGTTTCTTGCCCGAGAGGTTGGCCACGCTGGCTTTGATGCTGAGCGAGGCGTCGGTGTAGGAGGCGTCGTAGTCGGGTATGGCCACGATGTCGCGCACCTGCACTTTGGGTTTGGCCGTGAGGGCCACGGTGCGGAAAATGCCCGGGAGGCGGAACATGTCCTGGCTTTCGAGGAAGGAGCCGTCGCTGTGGCGGTACACCTCTACGGCCAGAATGTTCTCACCCTTGGGGTTGAGGTAAGGCGTGATGTTGAACTGGGCCAGATTGCGCGAGTTTTTGGAGAAACCTACGTACTTGCCGTTCACGTAAAGATAGAAGAAAGAATCCACGCCGTCGAAGTTGATGTACACTTCCTTGTCCTTCCATCCGGCGGGTATGCTGAAGGAGCGGCGGTACGATCCCACCTCGTTGCGGTGGTCGTAGCTCAGCCAGTCCTTGGCAGGGGTGCGCATCACGCCGCCTTTCCAGTCGCCCACCTTCACGCCGTGCTGGAAGATGACACGCTGGTTGGAGTAGAGCGGTGCGCCGTATTTTTGCGAACCGTCTTTACCGATGCCGGCCACGTTCCAGTTCATGGGTACGTCCACGAGGTCCCATCCTGAGGCGTCGAAGTCCGTCCTGAAGAAATCCGCAGGGCGTTCGGCGGGATTCTTGGCCCAGTGGAACTGCCACTTGCCGTCGAGCGACTGCCACAGCGAACTGTGTTCAGGCAGCAGCTTGCGCGCGCTCTCAACGTCCTCAAACGAGAAAAACCACGCATGGGGTTGCTGCTTGTTGTAGGCCACGGAGTCGGGGCTTTGCCACTCCATGCCCG
>NZ_BEWW01000159.1 GCF_002933955.1 Prevotella sp. MGM2 | reverse complement strand
GCCGGGTTCTATCTTCACGGGCGAGAATTTCTTGATTTCATCATTGAGCCGCTGCAGTTTCTTTCCTTTGAGTTCGCTGCGCAGGACGCGTATTTTCTCAAAGTCCTCAATACCCTCTACGAGGCGTTCCCACCGGACGCTCGTTCCGCCGGGATAAACCAGGAAGCAGTCGCCCGCCTCGAAGCGCACGAAACGGCTGTCCTGCCACGGATTCTTTACCCAACTGTTGAACGCCCAGCGCAGGTAGCCGTCATAGTCGGCCGCCGCCGTGTGCCATCCCAGCCAGGCAGCCTCGGCGGGGCGCGACTTGACAAAAGTGTTGGGACGCACATGTCCGGTACAGGTATAGAAAGTCACTTTATGTCCTTTGCTGCGGTGGGCCGCAATCTGCTGGGGAGTCAGCAGAGGCTGGTTGAAGGAGAAACTGATGTCATACATGCGCTCTGACACCTCGGGACCAAAGTAATTGATGGCTCCCTTGACGCGGAAACCCGGATCGGCCTTGTAGAGCACGGCATAAGCCGGTTCAAGGAGCGACTTCGGGCGTTCGTCCATGGCTATGCAGGTTTTCCCGAACCATCCTTTTTCCTTCAGGTGCCGCGCGAAGTCCTTCAGGAAGGGGATGAGATAATCTTCATATTCCTTCGATCCGGGTGCGAGTTTTTCCTGAACGGTGCAGTTGCGCGCCTCGTCGTAGTATTCGAAGAGCAGGTGCCATGGCACGATGGTGTAGCAGTCTATCTGCTCAGTGATGCCGCAGTCCATCATGAACTCCACCCAGCGGTCGAACACGCGGTAGTCGTAGCGCCATTCGCCGCCTTGCGTCAGCGTTTTCCCTATCATGCTCTCAAAGGCATCCTCGGTCTGTCCGTTCCACGGATGCTTGATGATGCTGGCTGTTATCACCTTCTGTCCGGCTGCGGCCAACTCCTTCATCATGGGGCGCATCCGGTCGAAATGTTCCTTGCTCCACAGCTTCACGCCATAGAAACGTGCCACGGAATAGGGATTCTGCCACAAGTCAAGATGGAAGGCCCATTCCGACGGCTCCGGGAGCGTGCGGCGGCCTACCTCAAGCGTGAAGGGGATGGTCAGTCCGGTGCCGTCCACATGGGCCGTAAGCGTTCCCCTGTACTTGCCCGGCGCGGCAGTCTGTGGCACACGGATGTCGAGCCACAGGGGGCGCACTGTCTGCGCTTCGGCCGTCAGTTCCCGAGCGGGGTCCAGACGGTCGGGCACAAGGTATTCCCCCTGACGCAACGAATCGCTCATCACGTAACGCACGAAATAACGGTTGACGGCCTCGGCCGGAATCACGTGCCTGCCGTTGCGCAGGTCGCTGACGCTGAATGTCACCTTGCCGCCTTGGGGGACAAGCACGAGGGCCTGTGCGCTGACACGCTCTCCGCGCCAGGCATAGAGGTCGAGCCTGTCGGCCATGCGGGGTACGGCGTTGCGGCCGTACTGTGTGTCGATGTTTCCCCATCCCAATGCAGCCTTTGTCACTCCCTGCCAGGCAGACGCAGGAGCGGGATGCGGATCGGGAAGTTCCGTGTCGGGCATTTGTGCCATCACGGGCATGGCCGCGAAAGCCAGCGTAAGAAGCAGATTTTTCTTTTTCATGATACTTGTGTTGGTTAAATTGTATTTCTGATAATCCATTTATGAACAACGATGTTCTGACACTGTTGCCGGCATTCAGTGAACGAGCGGCCGGGTCGGCGCCGCTCCGCCTATGCGCAACTTCACCGCAAAAGTCGTCATAATCCTCCTATCCTGCAAGGATTCCGCCCGAAATCTATCTTCTGGAAAGCATAATCACGGTGTTTAACCTCAAGCGGCAACTCCCGGGACGCCCCTGCCTGAAACGCTGTCAGGAGCAGGCCGAGCAGATAATAACGTAATTTCATATCACGGTTCATTTAAAGTTAATTCAAAACTAATTACCCAAGTCAAGTCTTCAACCGGTCACGCCGGCAAAGATACCTAAAATATATGTCATCACACGCCGGCAAGGGCGCCGTAATGTCTTCTTTCCTTAAAAAAGCAACGGTTGTCCGGAAGGCCTTCTCAAGCGTTCCGGACAACCTCTCTGCCTGTCATTTCATCGGGGCCTCTCCCACGCCGGCAAACCGGGCGTCAGGCGCGGATGATGTCACGCCCGCCATAC
>NZ_BEWW01000158.1 GCF_002933955.1 Prevotella sp. MGM2 | reverse complement strand
GTAGAGCATCACGGCGCAAATGGCGCTCTGCGTAGGCTTGATGTCAAAACCGGCTGCCATCATCTTATCGCGGAAATAGTTGACATTCTCTACTAATTTGTCATGAATAGCATTGCTCTCGCCCAAAAGTTTGAACGTTTCGATGGCAGCTCCCACGATGCCAGGAGCGAGCGAATTGGAGAAAAGATAAGGACGGCTGCGCTGACGAAGCATGTCTATAATTTCCTTGCGGCCGGTAGTAAATCCACCTACAGCGCCACCAAAAGCCTTGCCGAGCGTACCGGTATAAATGTCCACGCGTCCGTAAGTATTGAAAAACTCGCTCACACCGTGACCGGTTTCACCCACAACGCCGGCAGAATGGCTTTCGTCTACCATCACCAGCGCATCGTATTTTTCGGCCAAATCGCAAATCTTATCCATCGGTGCCACGTTGCCATCCATAGAGAATACGCCATCCGTCACAATGATACGGAAGCGCTGTTCCTGTGCTGCCTGAAGCTGGCGCTCAAGGTCTTCCATATCAGCG
>NZ_BEWW01000157.1 GCF_002933955.1 Prevotella sp. MGM2 | reverse complement strand
ATACGTATAAGCACCGACTACAACGACATGGGGCTGGTGCGTTCACGCCATGTCCATTCGGGTGACCACCACACCGGATGGCGTCACTACCGCTGGGACGTGGGTGCGAGACTGATGTCTATGCGCTGCTCGATGCGCGGAGAGCCTGTCATCTACGACTACGACTCACTGTGCAACCCCATACGGGGCGACTACTCGCTCCACGAGAGCATCTTCCGCACGCCTGACAAGGTGGGCAACCTGTACCGGGAAGCCGAGTGCAAGGGACGCAGGTACGACCGTGGCGGCAGGCTGCTGTGGGACGGCGAGTACCACTACGCCTACGACTGCGAGGGGAACCTCGTGCATAAGAGCCGCAGGGACATCAATGCGGGGACTGCGGAAAAAGGTCAGGCGGGCGATACCGGAGGAAAGTAGAAGGCGGCCTGGTTCAGGCTGCTGTTCGGCTCGGACGGTATCGAGGAGAACTACCGGAGGGAGACGGGAGGAAACGGCACGACTGATGTCTTTGTGGACTGGGAGCCGGGCGATACCTGCTACCGGTGGCACGCCAACGGCATGCT
Organism: Prevotella sp. MGM2; assembly: GCF_002933955.1. GTDB lineage: Bacteria > Bacteroidota > Bacteroidia > Bacteroidales > Bacteroidaceae > Alloprevotella. Next base: position 89 of record NZ_BEWW01000157.1, on the reverse strand, counting down.
GGCGGAGGTAAGGACTCCCGACGGCAAGGTCGTGTCTTTCGGATACGACGCCCTCGGCAGGAGGGTGTCGAAGCAGACGGGCGACACTC
>NZ_BEWW01000156.1 GCF_002933955.1 Prevotella sp. MGM2 | reverse complement strand
GTATCTTTGTAACAGCGGAGCGGGGCTTTCCATCGGGAAGTCCCGCTTTTTCAGTGTTTTCGGGCCATATTCCAGCCGTTTCCCGCCCTGTTTTCCCTGAAAATTCCCCGTATTGCAGTTGAAATTCCCCGTATTCGTGTTAAAAATCCAATAAGGACTTTTCCAACTCTAAGTATTGGAGTTGGAAAAACGTTACTTTAAATTGTAATGGAAAGTTAAAAATGTTAATGTTAGAAAGCCAGAGACGACACTGGAGATTTCCATATCGTCCTGCACTCGTATGTCTCTTTTCTTGTCAGAGCGTCAAATAAAAAGTAATTAATTTTGCCAGTCCGTAATAAACATGTATTTTTGCATCCGATTTGTCCTCCCGGGCGGACTGACCCCCGTGTGTGATGGCGAATTAAGCCTTTTATAACTTAATTTAGAGTAACACAAATTACAAAAAAAACATGAAGCAAATTGCAATCAGCGGTGTGTCACGCACCGATCTCGGCAAGAAAGCCACAAAGGAAGTACGTAAGAACGGTAATGTTCCCTGCGTTATTTATGGAGAAAAGAAAGGTGAGAACGGTCTGCCCGAAGCCATCCACTTCGAAGTGAGCGAAAAGGAAATCAACAAACTCATCTACACTCCCCACATTTATCTCGTGAACGTTACCATCGATGGTACGGAACATCAGGCTGTGCTCAAGGAAGTTCAGTTCCATCCTGTGAAGGACAACGTGCTCCATGTAGACTTCTATGAAGTACGTGCCGACAAACCCATCGTGGTAGGTGTGCCCATCGCTCCTCAGGGACTGGCAGAAGGTGTACGCGCCGGTGGCCGTCTTATGGCAATGGTACGCAAGCTCAATGTGAAAGCTACTTACGAGAATATCCCCGAAAAACTCAACATCGATGTAACGAAGCTTCAGCTTGGTAAGAGCATCAAGGCTGGCGATCTCCATTTCGAAGGTCTCGAACTGGTTACCCCGAAAGAAGTTATCGTTTGCACCGTCAAGATGACACGTGCCGCCATGGGTGCTGCCGCAGCAGCTGCCAAGAACGCATAAGGTTTGTCTTAAAATAGAAAATATCTGAAGATGAATCATCTGATTGTCGGGTTGGGCAACATCGGTAGCGAATATGTACACACCCGTCATAATATAGGATTTAGAGTGTTGGACGCCTTGGCTAAGGCGTCCAATCTCGTATTTGAAGACAAGCGTTACGGATTTGTCACCACCCTTAAGGTGAAAAACCAGACACTGACCCTCCTCAAGCCTTCCACTTATATGAACCTTTCGGGCAACGCGGTGCGTTACTGGATGAACGAGAAGAAAATTCCGCTTGAGAATCTGCTTGTCGTAGTCGATGATCTGGCATTGCCTTTCGGGCAATTGCGCCTGCGTCCCGGTGGCAGTGAGGCTGGTCACAACGGCCTGCGCCACATCACGTCAGTATTAGGCACCCAGCAATATGCCCGCTTACGTTTCGGCATAGGCAATGATTTTCCGAAAGGCGGCCAGGTGGACTTCGTGCTCGGAGAATTTGGCGAGCAGGACCTGGCGCTGATGGATGAACGCCTCGATATGGCAGGTGAAATGGTGAAAAGTTTTGCTCTTTCCGGCATACAGTTTACCATGAACCACTATAATAAAAAATAAGATAATTCTCCAGCAAACAAGTGGCAATGGAAGCACGACTCGACAAGTGGCTTTGGGCGGTACGTATTTACAAAACCCGTACTTTAGCTGCAGATGCTTGTAAAAACGGACGCGTGACAATCAACGGCGCGCAGGCAAAACCTTCACGCACAGTAAAAACGGGCGATGAGGTAGGTGTGCGGAAATCCCCCGTAACCTATACATTCAGGGTGCTGCAGGCCATCGAAAAACGTGTGGGCGCCAAAGTGTTGCCCGATATAATAGAGAATATCACCCCGCCAGAACAATATGAACTGCTCGAGATGAGCAAAATAAGCGGTTTTGTAGACCGTGCGCGTGGCACCGGCCGGCCCACCAAGAAAGACCGCCGCGCTATTGATGGTTTCAGCGTTCCCGTTTTTCTCGACGGTGACTTTGATTTCTATGATGAGGATTAATCTGAAAACAAGCGGTAATCATGCAAACTGACAATCGACCAAATGGTGAACCTCGGAGTGATAAAAGCCTTTCCGACCGTATTTGCAATGGGTTGACTTTTATAGGGCTTCTAGGGGTTATATTCTGGGGTGTCCGTAATATTATGGCACAATGGCAGGTAAAGGAAGAGATGGAAACTGTAGAGCCGGAAAATATAGGCAGGGAAAAAGATGAAATGAACAGTGAAACAGCTGTAAAACAGGATTTTGTAACCGAACCGGCTCCTGAGGTAGATGAGAATTACCGGTTTGGGGAATACAATGATAATGTCGTTGTGCCCGATTCTGCCACTGTTGTTTCCGACAGTCTCTTCACTGATACGCTCAACGCTCAGCCATTGCCTGCTGGCAGGCAATCGGATGAAATGATAGTGGACGAACAGCCGGCCGATACCGTACAATAAGCCATAAGGTGTAATCGTATCAGTAAAAGGAAGGATATGATCTTTAGAGGCTATATCCTTTTTTCTTTATTTTGAATCCATTTTTTATATTTAGCAAAGCGGCGTTTATTTGCCCGACCCGAAAAGTTTTTGTATTTTTGCGGGAAAATAGAAATGTACAACGATGAACGTACTCGAACTTAGTGAACAGGAAATCTATCGCAGAGGAGCATTGGAACAATTGCGTGCCATGGGCATCAATCCTTATCCTGCTGCCGAATATCCCGTTAACGCCTATTCTGCGGAAATACGGGACAATTTTGACGATAATGCAGAAACCTTGCGTGAAGTTTGCATAGCGGGGCGCATGATGAGCCGCCGCGTCATGGGAAAGGCCAGTTTTGCAGAACTGCTTGATTCACGCGGGCGCATACAAGTATATATCACGCGTGATGACATTTGTCCTGACGAAAATAAGGACCTTTATAATACGGTATTCAAGAAATTACTTGATCTAGGTGACTTTATTGGGGTGAAAGGATATGTGTTCCGCACTCAGACCGGAGAAATATCGGTTCATGCCAAGGAACTGACCGTGCTGGCCAAGAGCATAAAGCCTCTGCCTATTGTCAAGGAAAAAGACGGTGTGACATATGATGCTTTCGATGATCCGGAATTGCGTTACCGTCAGCGTTATGTTGACCTTATTGTCAATAATGGCGTGAAAGAGACTTTTCTCAAACGTGCCACGGTTGTGAAGACGCTTCGCAATGCTCTTGATGAGGCCGGATATACTGAAGTGGAAACCCCCATCCTGCAGCCTATTCCGGGAGGAGCCAGCGCGCGTCCTTTCATTACACACCACAATGCACTTGACGTAGATCTTTATTTGCGCATTGCCACGGAACTTTATCTGAAACGGCTCATAGTCGGTGGATTTGAAGGCGTGTATGAAATCGGTAAGAATTTCCGTAATGAAGGTATGGATAAAAGTCATAATCCAGAGTTTACCTGCATGGAACTTTACGTGCAATACAAGGATTATAATTGGATGATGTCTTTTACCGAACAGTTGCTCGAGCGCATCTGTATTGCTGTCAACGGTAAGCCCGAAACAGTGGTGGATGGCAATACGATCAGTTTTAAGGCACCTTTCCGCCGTTTGCCTATTTTGGAAGCTATTAAAGAAAAAACCGGTTACGATCTTAACGGAAAGAGCGAGGAGGAGATCCGCGATATCTGTAAGGCGCTCGACATGGAGATTGATGACACCATGGGGAAGGGTAAACTCATTGACGAAATATTCGGTGAGTTTTGCGAAGGCACTTATATCCAACCTACTTTTATTACGGATTATCCGGTGGAGATGTCGCCTTTGACAAAGAAGCACCGCACTAATCCCGAACTTACCGAACGTTTTGAATTGATGGTCAACGGTAAGGAATTGGCTAATGCCTATTCTGAGTTGAACGATCCGATTGATCAGGAAGAACGCTTTCAGGATCAGTTGCGTCTCTCCGAAAAGGGGGACGATGAGGCCATGTTTATTGACCGTGACTTCTTGCGTGCCTTGCAATACGGAATGCCGCCGACATCGGGCATCGGCATCGGCATAGATCGCCTTGTCATGCTCATGACGGGGCAGACGCAGATACAGGAAGTACTCTTCTTCCCGCAGATGCGCCCTGAAAAGAAAATCCCTCGTGATGTCACAGCCAAATATGTAGAATGTGGTATTGCAGAGGAACTTGTGCCCATTCTTCAAAAGGCCGGATATAATCTTGTGAATGACCTTAAAGAGGTCAATGCTCAGAAAATTCAACAGCAAATAGGCGAAATCATCAAGAAATACAAGCTGGATGTTATGAAACCCTCTGTTGGAGACATTGAGGCGTGGAATGTCTGAAATATATGACAATTGGCAATCGGGAGGATTAACCGGATTTATCGGCTAATTATTCTGCCGGTTGCCAATTGCTTTCATTTTTTGTTGTAAACCTTCTTAAAAAACTCAATACTATTCATTTTGTTCGAAACCGGTAAAATAGCCATAATGGGTGGCGGAAGTTGGGCCACAGCCATAGCCAAGATTGTGCTTGAAAAGGTTGAGCATATTACTTGGTATATGCGTCGTGCCGATGCTATTGAAGATTTTAAGCGGTTGGAGCATAATCCGTCGTATCTGACCAGTGTGCATTTTGATACCAGTCGTATCACATTTTCAACGGACATTAATGAAGTGGTTCGGGCATGCGATACGCTTGTTTTTGTAACGCCGTCTCCTTATCTTAAAAATCATCTTAAGAAACTTAAGGAGAAATTACATAATAAATTTATAATAACGGCGATAAAAGGTATCGTTCCGGATGAGAATATTATTTGTTCGGAATATTTCAGGCAGATTTATAACGTACCTGACGATAATCTGGCTGTGCTTGGAGGCCCCAGCCATGCCGAGGAAGTGGCATTGGGACGTTTGACCTATCTTACAGTCGGATGTACGGACGAGGAAAAGGCGACTTCTTTTGCCGAACTCATAGCTGGCAGCTACGTAAAGACAAAGACAAGTACCGATGTCATAGGAATCGAATATGCCTCGGTTTTGAAGAATGTTTATGCCATTGCCGCAGGTATATGCAATGGTTTGAAATATGGCGATAATTTCCAGAGTGTTCTTATGGCTAATGCCGTTCAGGAGACCAACCGTTTTTTGAGAGCCGTTTATCCGATTGAGCGTAATATTTATGATTCCGTTTATTTGGGTGACCTTTTGGTTACCGGTTATTCCAATTTTTCGCGTAACCGTGTTTTTGGTACAATGATAGGACGGGGATATTCCGTGAAGTCTGCCCAGATAGAAATGGAAATGATAGCCGAAGGGTTCTTTGGAACTAAATGTATGAAAGATATTAATAAGCATTTTCATGTCAATATGCCAATTTTGGATGCTGTATATAATATTCTTTATGAACGTATATCTCCGGCTATAGAGATAAAGCTTCTCACGGATTCTTTCCGCTGATTGTCGATTGCCTTATTTGGAATCAGGATAAGGGAAAGTTCTTTCTTTTTATGGTAAAAGCATGCAAGATTTCCGTTTTTTGGTGTTTATAGGGAAACGGCTTTGTTTGATAGAGGCTGTTCTTTACGAAGTATAAACATAAAAACAATTAGAAAGATGAAAATGAAGATGCTATTTGTATTACCGCTTTTTTTATTTATTGCGGCTTTTGTATCCTGTAATGATGATTATGATCATGCCACCTACTATGCCGGTATGGGTACGGTACTCAAGCAGGGAAAGGATTATGCCATTGATTTTGATAACAGCCGTACGATGACGTTGGCAGACAGTTCGTTGCTTGTTGCTACGAAATCACAAACTCCCGGTCAGCGTGTTATCGTTTCGTTTACTTATGATGAAGGGCGCCTGCCTAATACTATTTTCCCTATTGATGTCGTGCGGGTTCTGACCAAGCCTTTCTTTCCTATACCAACTTTGGAGCAAAGCGACAGTATTGGCAATGATCCGATAAAACTTGTGGAAGCTTGGGTCGGTGGGGCACATTTGAATGTGAAGTATGCTTATTATACCAGTGCTTATGGCGGCAGGGCTCATTTTATCAATGCCATTGATTTGAACAGAAAAGATGATAAAGGGTACGTTTCATTGGAGTTTCGGCACAATGATAATAATGATTATCGCAACCGTGTGGCTTATGGTTATGTATCGTTTCCTCTGTCCGAAGAATATCTGCGGGGCAATGGCTTCAATATCAAATATAAAGACTTTAACGGTAGAGAAATAACGTTGCCTGTCAAATTAAAATAACCAAGGCTTAAAGAAACGGGTGCCTTCTTACTCTTGTAATTTTTATGAGAATGAGAAGGCATTATTTAAATATGATGACGGAACCAGACATAGCAGAAGGCTGTAAACGGCATGATCCGGAGGCGCGTAAGGCCCTTTATGAATGTTTTGCAGGTTGTATGATGTCGCTTTGCCTACGTTATACCGGCAACAGAGAAGAGGCTGAAGATCTCTTGCACGACGGTTTCCTCAAAGCTTTTAATGCGATAGACATGTTTACCTATCGCGGCGAAGGTTCGCTTGGCGCCTGGCTGAGGCGAATATTTACCAATCAGGCCATCAGTTTTTTGAATGCGCGCAAACATTTGGTAGAATTGACAGAGTCTATGACTGAGAATATTTCAGATGAAGATGAGACGGAACCACCTGCTTTGCCGGCATCCATCGTAACAGAACTTATCGGTACTCTGCCTCCGGGTTACCGTGCGGTGCTTAATCTTTATCTGATAGAAGGATGGAGTCATCGCGACATTGCCCGTTGTCTGAACATACGTGAGAGTACATCTGCTTCGCAGTATCTGAGAGCCCGGGCTGCGCTCAAGAAAAAAATAATCAATTATATTAATACCCACGACTCATGAACGATTTAAATCACTGGGAACAGCAACTTCATAATTGTCTGGCCGAACATGAGGCACCGTTACCCGCTGATGGCTGGGCACGGTTGGAAAAGTCATTATCGGTAACTTCGTGTGGTACGAAATCGGCCCGCAAGCGTCGTTATGCTATATGGGGGTGGGGAGGTGTTTCCACTGTGGCTGCCTGTGCTTTGGCCGTGCTTGTATTTCCTTTTCAAGGATTTTTTAGTAAATCACAATTGCTTGAAGAGAAGACCGGAGTTTTGGCTGATGCCATGGGAGAGGATATTAGAGGTGAGGAACCGATGTTGGCCGCCGCATCTGAATCATCCGCTGTTACGAACGGTCAATTCAGAGTAATTCCGAGTGGCGCTCCCCGTGTCGTTGCAGCTGCTGTGCGGGAACGTTCCCCACGATCTTTAGGAGCCAGGAAAAAAGAGGCTGAAGAACTGGAGAATGTGCGTGAGTCTCAGAAAAGTGAGGATGTGGCAGATGTATTCTTACAGTCGGATGTGAAGAATAGTGCGGGAGTATCTCTTGCTTCTCCCAAAAGGGTAGAAAGCAAACGTACTTTTTTTGAAAAAGAGGCAATTCGTAAGGACGGTCGTGAAATGACATTGGCTTTGGCCGTAGAAGGGGGAGCATCGCCTTCGGTCAGTCAAAACGGTTATGTGTTCCAACCTGTTTCCGGACTGCAGAACAAACCTGACGGTATTCAGATGCGGCCTGACGAGGAGAAATACTCTTCTATTTTAATTCAGAACACATCGGATAAAGTAACAAGCCGGATCAGTCACAAACGTCCTTTGCGCTTTACGCTGATGGCCGGTTTTCCGTTAAGCAGGAGTTTGTCGCTTGAAAGCGGATTGGGATATACCTATTTGCAGAGTGAAATAACTTCAGGCAGCACTTCCAATTATTTTGTCACTACGCAGCGTCTCCACTACATAGGAGTTCCTCTTCAATTGCGCTATACCTTCTTGTCTGCCAGTCGTTTTAGTTTTTATGCCGCAGGTGGCGGACGGTTCGATGTGTGCTTGGGCGGAAATCAGAGTACAACTTATGTTCTTGCTAACAGAACCGATGATGCTTCCGATAGAAAATATCGTGTGGGGAAAGGTTTGTGGCAGGGATCGCTTAATTTGGCCGCGGGGGCGCATTATAGCTTTTTGCCGGATTTTGGTTTTTTTGTGGAGCCCGGGCTGACTTATTATTTTTCAGACAGCAGTAGTTTGCCGGCTTCCCGCCATGCCCATCCTTTTGGTTTTTCCTTGCAGGCCGGATTACGGTGGAATATTAAAAAAGGAACGAGGCAATGATATTTAGGTGTCTTTTCGTTCTGTTTTTTGTTTTATTGACAATATTAAACAGTTTGGGTAGATGTTCCAATTTTAACATTTCTTGCTTTTGCCTTGTTTTTATTGTATCTTTGCAGGAGAATAGAAGGCTGCCTATAGAGCAGCCTTTTTTCATGATTTTTCGATACTCCAAAAGCGATATTGCTCTGAAAATTCCAAGTATTGTAATAAAAATTCCAAGTATTGCTGTAGAAAATAGCCTTATTCCTTTTATTCAATAGCTTGTTTCCGGTGTGTCGTTTACGGTTTTCTTTGTTGAAGAATGTTAAAAATGTTAATATTTAATGGCTCTTCTTTTGTTTCTATTTAGCTTTTATTTACTAAAATATTCGGGGATGAGACCTTGTCCGTTATGTTTGTGGAGGGTTTCTCCATTGGAAAAAATCAGGTTGCAGCAGGAGGGAGGCTCTCGTTATTTTGCTAACTTTGCAGGAAATGGAAAATCTGAAATATTATGAGAAACAGTCTTGCCTTTTTACTTTTATCCGGCTCGTTGGCGTGCTTCACGGCTTGCCGGCCAACTGTTGAGGCTCCGGCTCCGGTTTTGCCTGTTCCTGAGGCTAAGCAAGTGGCCTGGCAGCAGATGGAAACTTATGCTTTTGTACATTTCGGCCTGAACACCTTTAATGACCGCGAATGGGGATATGGCGACAGTTCGCCGGCCACTTTCAACCCTGTTCGGTTAGACTGCGAGCAGTGGGTCAGAACCTTTGTTGCTGCCGGAATGAAAGGAGTTATTCTCACTGCCAAGCACCATGACGGCTTCTGCCTGTGGCCGACAAAGTTGACTGATTACTGCATCCGGAACACTCCTTATAAGGGCGGCGATGGCGATGTCGTGCGTGAACTTTCGGACGCGTGCAGAAAATACGGCATCAAATTTGCCGTTTACCTTTCGCCGTGGGACCGCCATCAGGCCAATTACGGTACGGAGGAATATGTCGCTTATTTTCATGAGCAGCTTCGTGAACTGATGACAAATTATGGTGACGTTTTTGAAGTTTGGTTTGACGGAGCCAACGGCGGTGACGGATGGTATGGCGGAGCCAGGGAGAGCCGCACTATCGACCGTCGGACTTACTATGACTATCCGCGCATTTACAGGATGCTTGACGAACTGCAGCCTCAGGCGGTTGTCTTTTCCGACGGCGGCCCCGGTTGCCGATGGGTGGGCAATGAAAACGGTTTTGCGGGAGCTACCAACTGGTCGTTTCTGCGCAGGGGAGAAGTTTATCCCGGTTATCCCCGATATCGTGAACTGCAATACGGACATGCTGACGGCAACCAGTGGGTTGCTGCGGAGTGTGACGTCTCGATTCGTCCGGGCTGGTTCTATCATTCCGAAGAAGATGACCGCGTGAAGACCGTGGAGCAACTGACGGACCTTTATTACCGTAGTGTAGGGCATAATGCTACATTGTTGCTCAATTTCCCAGTAGACCGTAACGGATTGGTGAATCCGGCGGATTCGGCCAATGCCGTTGGTTTCTATAAGAATGTGCAAAGGCAGTTGGCCGACAATCTGTTGGCTGGCTTGAACCCCGTTGTCTCAAACGAAAGAGGAAGACGTTATGGCGGAAAGGCCTTGACAGACGGTGATTATGAAACCTATTGGGCTACGCAGGACGGAGTGGCCGCCGCGACTGTTGAATTTGCTCTGCCTGCGGTGAAGAAGGTTAACCGCATGATGTTGCAGGAGTACATTCCGCTGGGGCAGCGTGTGAAAGCATTCACTGTAGAATATGGTAAGGACGGAGAATGGTACCCGGTGAAACTGAACGAAGAGACAACGACTGTAGGCTATAAGCGCTTGTTGCGTTTCGCTACGGTTGAGACTGACCGTCTGCGTGTGAAGTTTACTGATGCCCGCGGACCGTTGTGTATGAGCGCCATTGAAGCCTTTTATGCCGGTGAGACAGCTGATGTGGTCTTTACGGCGGATATGGAAAAATTGAAGGGATTCTCTTTCACACTGCCGGATGTCGCCCCGGAGGAAGCTGTAAAAATTAGTGACAGACAGGCTGCCACTACTTGCTTTGTTGCGGGAGATGAACTGGTAATAGATTTAGGAAGAGAGCGTACCATAGCTTCGTTTCATTATCTCCCCGACCAGAGCGAATATAATAAAGGGCTGATTTCCGCTTATGAAATTACAGTGGGAACGGAGTTGGGAAATATCAGTCGGGTGGTGAAGACGGGTGAATTCTCAAATATCAGGCACAACCCCATTCTGCAGTCTGTTTATTTCACACCTGTTTCCGCACGCTACGTGCGTTTGAAAGCTGTTAAAATGGTGAATCCGGAAGAGATAATGGGATTTGCGGAAATAGCTGTCCAATAGTTTTTCTTTACGTCATCTTACCTGTTATAAAAAAGCAGTTTCCTATAGTGAAAACTGTTGGTCTTCTTGGGGGAGGAGATGCGGAAAGACGGGATTTGCTATTAAAAATGAAAATGCAAAGCAGGGAATATTCAGGACGGATATTGTTTTTTTGAATTGAATGATAATGAAGAGAAGGTTGTCTGTAAAGGGCGACCTTCTTTTTATTAAAAAGGATGTGACAAAGGCTGGGGGAGAATGGACTGTTTTAAAGTGTGGAATTTCAGTAGCCTTGTTTGTTGTTTGCTGAACATGTAATTTGAAAAGGTATTTCTGCTGTCCGTTTCGGGTGCCCATTGCCGATGCTGGAGCGGCTTAATCAGCCGGACAATATGGGCGGCAGGGGGTGTTTGCCTGTTCAGTCTGTTGCTCCGGTAATTTGTTGCATGACATGGAGGGCTTCCTCTACGCTGTTGATGTTGCGTACAATCATGCGGCGTTTACCTTTGTACTCGCCCAGTTCGCAGCGGCGGAAGTTGGCGGTGGCATAGTTGATGATGCGGCCGAAGATGTCGCTCTTGTAGAAGATGCTGTCAGTGTTACTGACGAAATATAAGGTCATGCGGTGGCTCTTCAAGGTGAGGCGCTCAGTGCCGCAATGGCGTCCCATGCGACGGAGAGGGACGATGCGTAGTAGTTCTTCACCTTCGGGGGGCAGAGGACCGAAACGGTCTTGCATGCGTTGGCGGAAGGCGGCAAGTTGTGATTCGTCCGTGAGTCCGTCGAGTTCGCGATAGAGGAGCATGCGTTCGCTTGCCCCTGGCACGTAGTTTTCAGGAAAGTAGGCATGAAGGTCGCATTCCACGGCGCAGTCATCTACGAATACATCGCCAGAAAGCATGCTTGCCTGTTGCGACTCATCGGCATAGAGGTCGGCAAACTCATCGTTTTTAAGTTCTGCTACAGCTTCGGCCAGTATCTTCTGATAGGTCTCATACCCCAGGTCGGCAATGAAGCCGCTCTGTTCCGCTCCCAGCAAGTTGCCGGCACCGCGTATGTCGAGGTCTTGCATGGCTATGTGGATGCCAGAGCCAAGGTCGGAGAAATTCTCTATGGCTTCGAGGCGTCGGCGGGCATCGTCCTTGAGCAGACTGAGCGGAGGAGCCAGAAGGTAGCAGAAGGCTTTGCGGTTGCCGCGCCCCACACGGCCGCGCATCTGGTGGAGATCGGAAAGACCGAAGTGGTGGGCGGCATCTACAATGATGGTGTTGGCATTCGGAATGTCTATGCCGTTTTCTACAATGGTGGTGGAGATGAGCACATCGTAGTCGTGGTTGACGAAATCGAGGATTACTTTTTCAAGGTCGGCAGGTGGCATTTGCCCGTGTCCGGTGCATACGCGGGCATCGGGTACGTATTTGCTGACGAGATTGGCCAGATTGGGGAGAGACGAGACGCGGTTGGTTACAATGAATACTTGTCCGTTACGGCTCATTTCGAAGTTGACGGCTTCGGCTATTATTTCGTGGCTGAAGGTGTGTACTTCCGTTTGTATGGGGTGGCGGTTAGGCGGGGGAGTCTGGATGACGGAAAAGTCGCGGGCACCCATAAGTGAGAATTGTAATGTGCGGGGAATGGGGGTGGCCGACATAGTGAGTGTGTCGATGTTGACTTTTAGTTGACGCAGTTTCTCTTTTACGGCTACGCCGAATTTTTGTTCTTCATCGATGATAAGTAGTCCTAGGTCGTGCCATTTCACGGATTTGCCTATGAGCTTGTGTGTGCCGATGATGATGCTTATTTTCCCCTCGGCCAAGTCGGAGAGAACGGCACGTGTTTGGGCCGATGAGCGGGCACGGCTCAGATAGTCTACTCTTACGGGGAAGTCCCGTAGGCGTGAGGCAAAGGTTTTGTAGTGTTGCAGGGCCAGTACAGTGGTGGGTACGAGTACAGCCACCTGCTTGTTGTCGCAAGCCGCCTTTAGGGCTGCGCGCACAGCTATTTCGGTTTTACCGAAACCGACATCGCCGCATACGAGGCGATCCATTGGACGTGGGGATTCCATGTCTGTTTTGACCTCTTGCGTCACCTTGAGCTGATCGGGAGTGTCTTCATAGGCAAACCCAGCCTCTAGTTCATGTTGCATGAAACTGTCATGGCTGAATGCAAATCCTTTTTCTTCGCGGCGGCGTGAGTAGAGACGGATGAGGTCGCGGGCAATGTCTTTTATTCTCTTTTTGGTGCGTTCTTTCATCTTTTCCCATGCACCGGTACCAAGACGGCTCAGACGGGGAGGCTCGCCTTCTTTGCCTTTGTATTTCGATACTTTGTGGAGGGCGTGTATGGAAACGAACACAACGTCATCGTTTTGGTAGATAAGTTTTATCATTTCCTGCATGGTGCCATCGGAGGCGGCTACGCGTACCAGACCGGCAAAACGGCCTATGCCGTGGTCTATGTGTACTATGAAGTCACCCGGTTCGAATAGCATCAGTTCTTTGAGAGTCAATGCCATTTTTGTGTCTCGGGCATGGTCTGAGCGCAGACTGTATTTGTGGAAACGGTCAAATATCTGATGGTCGGTGAAGAGACATAAATGCAGGTCCTCATCGGTGAAACCTTCGTGGAGAGTGTGCTCTACGGGGATGAAGAGGGAGGCGGATGTGTCATCTGAAAGAATATCTTTCAGGCGTTCGTTCTGTTTGGGACTGTCGGCCAACACATAGAGATGATAGTTATTTATGCGCAGATTTGTGAAGGTGTTGCGTACCAGATCGAAATTCTTATGAAACGATGGTTGGAGGGATATGTGGAAATGAAGTGTGGCATGTGGCGTGGATGATGGATGTGCTCCTATTTCAAGGCGTTGTAAGGGGAGGAGGCCCTTTAGCAATGTTTCGCCGGTAATGAGTTGTGATTCCCGTGTGAGGCGCTCGAACTGTTCGGCTTCTTCCATTTCCGATTGTGCTTCGCGTTCAATAGATGCTTGTCTGCTGAAGCCTTCATTATAGATTTGGCTGACTTTTTCGTGAATAAAAGACAGGTCACGTATAATTAAAAATGTGTTGGAAGGCAAGCATTCTGTGAAACTAACCAAATTGGATGCAGATTGTTTCAGGCTTGGAACAATGCTGATATGCTGGCTACGGGCTTTGGAAAGTTGGGTTTGTACTTCAAAGGTACGGATGCTGTCTACTTCATCACCGAAAAAGTCAATGCGGAAAGGGTATTCAGATGAAAAGGAATAGATGTCAAGAATACTGCCGCGTATGGCATATTCGCCGGGTTCATAAACGTAGTCACGACGTCTGAAGCCGAGTTCGCGCAAGCGTAAGATGAGGTTTGTGAGGTCGTGATTTTCTCCTTCTTTTATGTCGATGGTGTCAGATTGGAAATCTATGATGGAAGTCACACGTTCTGAAAGTGCGGCAGGATAAGTCACGATGAACAGTGGTGAGGCATCGTCGCAGCCTTCCTGTAAAATTGTTTTTTCTTCTTTTCCTGTGTTTGTCCTTTGAATTTTTCCTAGGCGGTTCAGAACTTCTGTTCGGAGTATTTCGTTGGCGGCATCACGTTGGGCATATTTTACTGCCCGGCGATAAGTAGAGGGGTAGAATAGTACTTGCTTGCTGCCAAGTATCTGTTCCATATCATGATAGAAATATCCGGCTTCTTCTTCATCGTTGAGAATAATGAGGAAAGGGCGGGAGAATGCCCCTCGACAGGTTAATGCTGATAAGGCCAATGGTGCGGAAGAGGCGCGTAACCCTTCGGCAAAAATGGTGGATGGCATTCCCTCACGTATGATTTTAGCTAAAGCCGCAATTTGTGGGTGGGCGGTGTAGATCTGTAAAATGTCCTGAAGTTTCATAAGCAACGCAAAATTAGTGATTTTTTGTTTGACAGGATGAGCATTGGGGAATTTATAGCATTAAATAAAGGGGGGACTTCCACAATGGAAGTCCCCCCTTTATTTAATGCTATAAATGTATTGTCAGAATTTGTAGCGCTTATCCATAATCTTCATTTTGTTTTGTAAGGCTCTGAATAAAGTATTACCATCACGTCCAAACAATTGGCCGAAACTGTTTTGTGCATCTGCAGCCATGGCTTCTTTCTGTTTGAATGTGGCAGATCCAGTCGTTTTGTTCGTAATCTGAACCATATAAATAGAGGTTATACCTTTCACCGCGCCAGAGAACTTACCCTTGCCTATGCGTTGGATAACTCCAGCTAAAGCGGGTTCGCTTTGGGTTATTTGGGCCAGACTCATCGTAGGCATAGTCTGAACTTGTGCCCCTTTTACAGATTTTGCCGCAGTGAAATTTTTTACATTTTTCGTCTGAGACATGATTTTCTCGGCTTTCTTGTCTTGTTTTACAAGCATTTCAAGAGTTTGTCTTACATTGGCATTATCCCATTCGCGGTATTTGCCTTCGTTAATCGCATCTACACAGACAACAAGCAACTGGTCGTTATTTTTTCCACATTCATATACAGGAGAAACATTTCCGGCCTCAGCCTCATCGAAAGCCCATATGAAGGCTTGTTTGGCGCCTTCACCACCTATGTTGTAGCGGATGTCCATAGCATTTGTTGTGCTGAGATTAGGCTGCTCTATGATGGTATAACCGGCTTTGGGCGCATTCTTTTCAATGGCATCAATAGTCTTGTTCTTCGCTAAGAATTCAAAGAGCTGACGACGTTGGTTGTTGTAAGTCTCAGTGGAGAACTTCATTGGAGTGCGCATAATGGCAACGTTATATTTGTCAGATGAAGCTTTGGTGCTGATGACGCTAGCAACAACATAAAATGTTTTGCCGTCAGGGCCAGTTTGAGTGTAATAAGTTGTAGTTCCGGCTGGAATTTGGCAAATATTGTCGTATTGATTGGCTGTGCTGTCTTTACCAGCTTTTGCATTAACATAATATTTGGTTTCTATCCATGTGGTGTCACCCTGAGCATTATATTTTTGAATGAGTGCAGGGTATTTTTTTGCAAGGGTATTGAGCGCATCACCGCCTTTAACAGCAGTGATAAGACTATCTGCCAATTGCTTGCTGTCTACGGCAAACTGACAAACCTGCATTGAGTCAGGAGTGCTTTTTTTTCCGACGAGTTTAAATGTATTGACATATTGTATGCCATTACGATCTCTAGGCTCTACGGTAGCCGGTGATACTGCCCCAATACTCATTGAGTCAAGTGCACTGGAAATGCTACTTAATTCATTGAACGCTTCTTTGGCAAGGAATACATTATTATAGCTGATATCGGTTTTGCTTGATTTCATAATGTTTTCAACAGCTTTGGCATCAGACACCTTTTTGAGGCTGTCTTCTATGCTCTTAACGCTGGCCATAATGGTCTCTTGGTCCTTAGTACTGGGAGTGACAACTACGTTGATAAATTTCATGTCGCGAGTCTCACTGTTTATGCGGAACAACGGCTTGATTTCTTCGTATTTGTTTTTCAAATCATTGTCCGTAAATTTGATATCTTTGTCTTCTATGCTACTGTAAGGTATAGAAGCCATTTCAAGGTCATAGCTTGTGTTGTTTTCCTCGAATGCCATTTGGGCGGATATCGGGTTGGAAGACATACCACACTCCAGCAAAGTGTAATATTTCTGAGAAAGCAGTTCTTGAGGAATACGCTTTTCGCAATAAAGGCAGGCGCGTTTGATTTTGGCGATAGCCTCAGCCATTTCTGGGTTTTGTTTCTGTGATTGTGCTATTTGTTGGTCTGCTGTTTTGATAAATTGCTTATAACCTTCAACAGTAGGTTGGCCAACCATAGACATGAGTATCATGATTTTTGCCGCATAGGGTAATTGGGCTACAGACATTTGTCCCTGCTGAATCATTTGCATATAGTATCCCAAAGCATTCATGTTGACGCTACTCAAGGCATTTTGTATTTCTTCCTTGGTTACGGACAAACCTAATGCATCAGCTTCTTTGCTGACCATTTCATTGGCGATGTAGGTACGCCACACCGTTTCGCGGATTTGGTCTTTTTGGTCGTCTGTAATAGAACCTTGAAGCATAGTTTGCAGGTTCTCTTCGTCCTGAACTTGCTGTTCAAAATCTTGATACGTTAATTCCTGACCGTTTACTTCCGCTTCAATGTTAGGATTAGAGCAAGAGTTAAGGTCAGTTAGCGTAACAATGAAAAGCAAAAGGGCACCGCCAATGACGGACATCAGGAGTGCCGGTTTGTTTCTAAGTGTTTGTAATGCTGCCATTTTAAGTTTTATTTTTTATTTGATTGTTATTCAGCGTATTGTGGTTGTGAATTTGCTAATTGTTGTTTTTGGTTATCGTTTTATGACATATACAATGCGCAAAGTTATAAAAAAACAGGGGATAGAGCCTATTTTCTTAAAAAACTTTTATTGTTAAAGGATTAAAACCAATTGCCGGATGTTATTCTGAATACTGGTCTTAATTGGATATATGTAGTTTGCGGCGCGGAGTTGTGTTGGAGTGTAACCGGGGGAGTGTGTCAGGGTTTTCGCTTTCGAAATCTGTGTTGCTGGAAGATTGTGGAACTGGCTGAGTGCTGTTTTCCGGCATAGGCATGTAGCCGCTTGATTGTTTGATATGGAATTTGGTGAAAGCTTCGTTTGATCTGAACCAATAGCCTTTAAGTTCTCGGTCAGGGGTAATGACATGAGTGAAAACGTTTGAATATATTTCATGTTTGCTCATGTCCCAAAAAAGTTCTTCGCTACGGATGGTTGTGCCGCGTTCGAAATCTCTGATAAAAACTCGTCCGCGCAACTCCCAAAGATTCTGACCATAGCAATAAGCTGTGTCGGCTGTAACGTAGAGGTTTACATTAAAATTGTTGTTAAACCGTTGCATCACCATACCTTTGGGAAATTCCTGTCGCTGGGGGTTGGTCTTGTCATAGACACGCCATTCTTCTGCAATGATTTTATAGCGCATGATACCTGAATCTGTCACAAGTTTCGATACACCGTGAGTTATCATTACCGGAATGGAGTCGCGGTTTTTTATGGCATGTCCCATGGGGGGGGCATCGCTGCCGCAACCCACCAAAGGGGATATCCCTAAAAGGAACAGGCATAGCGGTAGGCCGGCACCTCGTTTCCAGGCGTTTCGTATTATTCCACTTTCCATTTCATGAACCAGCGTTCGTTGAACGAAAGGCCGATGTTCAGGCGCAAGTAGTTTTCTGTAATCATACCGGCTGCTTTAGGTTTCACGCGTTCATATTGAGCTGAAATGTTCAATATGGAGCGGTTGTTGTGGATGTTGGCAATAGGGAGTCCTACACCTACGCTGACCAGGAAGTTCTTGGGGCCGTCTGTCCCGTTTACCAGTGTATAGGGGGTGGTGTAAGAAAAACCGGCACGGTAGCGAATGTGGTCGCGTCTGCGCAGGCCTTCTGCATTTGGAATGTATTCGCAGCCCATGGTTATTTTGTGCAGGTCGGTGAAGTTGCCGGTGCGGGCCTCATAGGATTGTCCGCCGATGTTTCCGGTGTTGATGAGTGTGGGTGATTTTACATCGCTCCATTTTTGGAATGTGTAATCCAGACCGATACGCAACTTTTGGGCGTACATCCATGTCAGGCCTGCGCCGAAAGTGTGTGGCAACTGGTAAGCATTGGTTGCTACGAGAGTGTCGCCGATTGCGGTGTTGTTTTCTATTTTTTGATCATAGTAGTGGCTGTCTGAATTGATGTCGTGCCCCAGTCCGTAAGTCAAGCCGATCACAAATGAGTTTTTCGTGTTTAGACGTCCTTCAAATTGAAGGCCAAAGTCGGCTTTGTAGGTGCGGACATCAGCGGTGTATTGTCGCCGGCGGGAGGCTATGGTGTTTTCGCTGAACGAAGCCAGTACGGTGTGGGTCATGTCGCCCCATAGATAGCCGATATTGGCGCCTACAGAAGCGAACTTCAGCGGTTTCCAGCCCAGTCCGGCGTATACTTCGTGCAGTCCGCCATCGCCGCTGTAGGTGTTGGTTTGGGTTATTTCTACATTATCTTTCAGCGTTTCGCTTTGGCTGATGTTATAGCCGATGGTACTGAAGGGCATGATGCCGATGGAAATACCCATATTGTTTGATGCCCGGAAACCCATCGACAGGTAGTCGTAGGACGAATTGTGTGCGTTTACTTTCTGACCGCGTTGTTCAAGGTTGGCATTTTGAAGAGAAAAGCCGGCATCGAAGATGAACGAGAGTGAATCGATGGAAGAGTATGACGCTGGGTTTTTGGTGTTGAGTTCGCTGCCGCCGCGCATACCGTATGCCAAGCCCGACATTCCTTTGTTGAAGCCTTGGGCCCGGTCGCTGAGTAGGCCGAAGCCGTAGCGTGAATAAGGAGAGTTACTGCCATTGGTCTGGGCTTTGACTGTGGTTGCCGCCACCGTGCCGGCCAGAGCTATCATGCTGGCCATAAACCATTGCTTGCTGTAGCTGCCGGCGGTAATATGTTTTTTGCTGTTCGGGATTGTCATCTGTTGTTCTTTTTAGGTTTTCCAAATATGGGTAGGGATATGCGCCCTTTTATATAAATAATGTGTAGATATTTCTGTTTCATTTTCAGGGTAGCATTTCAAGCAGATGGTTCAGTCCGCGTGCCACGAGATGACTGTCGGTAAGTATATTCTGCCGCACAGCGTTACTGAAAGCATACCTGTTGCCTCCTGTAAGGAAGATCCGTAAGGTGGGATAGCGTTTTTGCCAGTGTCGTATGCAACCTTGTAATTCATAGCCGATGCCACGTACCACACCTGCGCGTATGGCTGTTTCGGTGTCGTATCCCAAATCCGGTGTTTCACCGTCAGCTTCGGTGCGGGGCAGGCGTGCCGTGCGCGTATGGAGAGCCTCCAAACGCATCTCTACGCCAGGCGATATGTTGCCCCCCAGATAGTTGCCTGCCGCGTCTACGAGGTCGTAAGTGATGCATGTTCCGGCGTCAATGACCAGTAGGTCTGTTTCCGGCTGAAGCGTTATGGCTCCTACTACGGCTGCCAGACGGTCGGCACCGAGTGTGTGCGGTGTGCGGTAGTGCACTGTGACCGGTGCTGGAGTCTCGCCGGTCACATGCAGAACGGGACAGGACAGTTTTTGCAAAGCTGTTTCGAAAGCAGGTTGTCCGGATCCTACGGAGCAATAGGCTAGCTTGTCAGGGGAATATAGCGCCACCATATCCAGCAGGTGCTGTGGAGCCGCTTCCTCGAATTTTTCTTCACACACGAATTGTTCTCCGTTAAAGACGGCTATTTTAGTCCGTGTGTTGCCTATGTCTACTGTCAGGTTCATGTCGTAGTGCTTGTTTGCGGCTTTCTGTATAACAGTTTTTGTTTTTGTTGGGTTTAAGCCTGCAAATAAACTGCAAATTTAGTGTATGACGGGCGAAAGGCAAAATATTAAAACTTTTTTTTCAGATGAAATTTCTCTTTTGAGAGGATAATGGGGATATCTTGTGCTTTTGGGGCTGTTTTTATATTTCTGTTGTCGTGGATTTTGAGGACCATTTAAGTATTGGATGTATGAGAGGTAAAGGCGGTCAGTCCGTTTAAATACCCCTTGTTTAGATTTGCAAAGGATATAATGTTCTTCTGTCGAAAATAAAAGGTGCTGAAATGTTGGGCTATGGCCGGACATAAGGAGAAGATTTAGGACCGGAAAAAGAAAAATATCATTTCAAGGCTATAAAAAACACCAGAATGTTTGGTCAGGATAAAAATATCCTATACATTTGCAAGCAGAAACAATTAACGGTATCATATAATGAAATATCTTAACTGTAATATGTATTGGTGGCGTCACTTACTACTTTCAAAGTCGTAAGTCAGTCATCGTACCTATTCGAGAGCCATAGTAATTATTAAAAATATTTCGGCGGTCTGTCTTACTTGCGACAGACCGCCGGATTTTTTGTATGGCGGTGGTAACGCGGACGGAAACGCCGCCGTAATATGACGGAATAAACAAATAAAAACAATATAAATAAAAAGATTATGAGTAAGTATGAAGTTAATGAGGCTGGTTTCTTTGGAGCGTATGGCGGTGCCAGCATTCCTGAAGTTTTACAGCCTCGTGTGGAGGAATTGCGCAAATGTTACCGGGAAATTATTTCCAGTGAGAATTTCCGTAAAGAATACGACAGCCTTTTGCGTGATTACGTAGGGCGCCCCACTCCTCTTTACCTTTCAAAGGCATTGAGTAAAGTGCATGGCTGCAAAATTTATCTGAAGCGTGAGGACCTGAATTTTACTGGCGCACATAAGATAAACAATGCTATCGGACAGATATTGCTGGCGCGGCACATGGGCAAGCGGCGTGTAGTGGCTGAAACGGGTGCCGGACAACATGGAGTGGCGGCTGCAACGGTGTGTGCGCTCATGAACATGTCGTGTACGGTGTACATGGGAGCTGTTGATGTGGAACGCCAACGCCCTAATGTGGAAAAAATGCGTCTGCTCGGGGCAAATGTAGTGGCTGTGGCAAAAGGCGGCGGTACGCTGACAAATGCCTGTGATGAAGCTCTGAACGACTGGTGTCAGCATCCTGAAGAGACTTATTACCTCATCGGTTCAGCTGTAGGGCCGCACCCTTATCCCGACCTCGTGGCGCGGATGCAAAGCGTCATTAGCGAGGAAATCCGACGTCAGTTGCTCGAAAAGGAAGGGCGTGAAACTCCCGATTATCTGGTGGCTTGTATAGGCGGCGGTTCGAATGCGGCCGGAACGATATTCCATTATCTTGATAATGAAGAGGTGAAAATAATATTGGCTGAGGCCGGCGGAAAAGGCGTTGATACGGGGATGACTGCCGCAACGTTGACCATAGGCACCGACGGGGTACTGCATGGAGCGCGTTCTCTTGTCATACAGGATGAACGTGGCGAGGCCGTAGAACCTTATTCCATCTCAGCCGGTTTGGATTATCCTGGAATAGGTCCGCTCCACGCACATCTTGTCCGCTCCGGCCGGGCACAGGCTCTGCCCATAACCGATGACGAAGCTCTTGACGCTGCTTATGAACTCAATCGCTTGGACGGCATCTTGCCCGCCTTAGAGTCTGCACATGCTTTGGGAGCGCTGCACCGGTTGAAGTTCCGGCCGGATGATGTCGTAGTGATGACGCTTTCCGGACGTGGGGACAAGGATATAGCCACCTACATGGAGCATGCCCGCCAATGATAGTCGGAGCGGAAGGAAGAATTAGAAATAATATCCGACTCCCAGGTGGAAGAGTAGTTTTTTCGTGTTGTCGGAATAGCTGAATGTGGCTTCTATTGGGCCGAACTTGCTGTTGTAGCCGTATTTAAGTCCTATGCCGTAGAAGTGTCTGGCTCGGTGGATATCTTCCAGTTTGGACGTTTCGGCTGCCAAGTTGAATAAGGCGGTGGCAAAGTGGCGGCCTGCTATATTATAGCGCAGATTGGCTGCGGCTGTCAGAAATACGTCTTGTGCGAATTCCGGGTTTGACACTCCGGTAAAGGCTATCTGCTGTGTCAGATAGCGGCCCGACAGATTTCCGCCGTAAGCCGTCCGGAAGGGTAGGGGGATGTCCTGTCCCCACACCATGCGGCCGGCCAGGCGGGGCAATAAGGCCCATCGTTTGTGCAGTGTGACGATTCCCTCCCATGAGGCACTGAGTGTGGTGAAACCATGTGGGCGACACAGATATGACAGGTCATCGGTGGTGTAAGCCAGGTCTGCCTGAAAGTTTGAACCTCGTGTGGGGTAATATCCAGCATCCTGTGAATTATATTTCAGACGGATGTATGCTGAAAAGTAAAAGCATGATTTGAGAGTCGCCAGTTCGGCGTCTCCTGATGTGGGTTTGTCGAAATCAAAATAATCTGTGCGTACCCCCAATTCTCCTCCGAGGTTTCGGATGCGCAGGTTCGAACACGCTATTTCCGCTGCGTGCTGCCGGTAGCAGAGGTTGTAGGCCCGCTGACCTTGGCGGTTCACATTGAAGTCGTGGTTGCTGAATTCATAGGCCACTCCGAATTGACGGTAGAAGGCCGGTTCCACCGAATAGTTGAGCCGTACGTAGTACTGTTCGCCTAGTTTTCCCGCAAACCCTATTTGTGAGGGTGTTTTGGTGTTGAAGGTAAAGTCTGCTCCCAGCAGCACGGCGGCCATCTCTTCTGTGTCAAACCGTGCGCCGATGCCTACTTTGCTGACACTTTTTTCGGAAGTCTGGAAGTGAAGGTCATAGTCATTTCCAATTTCTGTGAGCGAATAGCCGGCATCGGCGTAAAGGAATTTGTCGCGCAAGAGTCTCAGAGCCTCTTCTATCTGTGTGAATGACAGGGAGTCGTCCTCTCCCAGATGGCAGGCACGCGCCACGGCTACAGCTTCGTGGCGTGGCATGCCGTCGAAAAACACGCGGCGTATGGAAAGAGCGGGACTGCTTCCCGCCAAAATCAGACGTTGTTGCCCGTTAAAAGCCGGTACCAGGCTGTCGGTGCCCATGGTGAGGTGGCGCAAACTGTCGAGGGATGCGCGGTATTGGCAGGCCGTTTCATAACCGCGTTTCAGAATGGTATCGATGGAGGCTGTGCTGAAGTCCATGGTCGAAAAGTCGGTTACGGGCATTCTCATGGCCAAGTCGGCCAGCCGGATATTTTCCTCGTATTTGTTACGGCAGGAAATACTGATGACCTGTTCCAGTATGTTGGGGACAGATGAAAATTGTGTGGTGTCATTAAAGGCTTTCTGCACCATGGACCCTATAACTATGTCTGCTCCTAAAGCCCGCGCCACGTCTACGGGAAAGTTGTTGACCAGTCCGCCGTCTACAAGTGTCATCCCGCCATATTTTACCGGTGTGAATACCCCCGGAATAGACATGCTGGCGCGGATGGACATAGCCGGCACACCACTGCGGAAAACGATTTCCTGTCCGTTGGAGAGATTGGTAGCCACACAGGCAAAGGGTATCGGCAAGCGGTCGTAGGAAATGGAATCATGATAGCCAACCGTGAGGCGTGTCAGGAGATTTTTCAGATTCTGTCCGCGCAGGAAACCGCCGATATCTGATTTTCCTGAACGGGAGAAAGGCACTGACAGCAAATAGCGGCCGGATTTTTCGCGTTCACCGATGGACAGGTTGCTGCGTTCGGCCTTGTCGCTGAGAATGAACCTCCAGTCTTGAGAGCGGAAAAGCGAATCGAGCTGTTCGGGTGAGTAGCCCATGGCATACAGTCCCCCGACGATGGCTCCCATACTGGTGCCCACAACGAGGTCGACCGGCAAACCGGCTTCTTCGACAGCTTTGAGGAGACCTACGTGTGCGGCTCCTTTCACACCGCCACCGCTGAGCACTAGGGCCACTTTCGGACGTTGCGGCTGACTGTCTTTGTCCTGTTGTCCGGCAGCGGCAGATAACAGACTGAAATTTAAAAGTAAGATTAAGAAAAAACGCCACATATCAACACTGTTTTCAGTGAGGCTGCTAACCTCTGGGTTGCAAAGATACTAACAGCGTTCGGCTTACTCCTTCTTTTTCTGTAGAAAATGTAAGCCGACAGTTGGGAGAGAGCATGAAAAACGGTCTGAGAAATTAACATTTTTAACTTTCTGTTACTTTTTGAACTTACAAAAAATAGGTTGTAAGTACTGTCGTTGTTAAAGTCCGTATCGAAATTTTAACACGAATACTTGGAATTTGAATTGCAATACGGGGAATTTTCAAGAAAAATATGGCCGAAATCCATTAAAATACACCTCAAAGACACTGAAAAAGCGGGACTTCCAAATAGAAAGTCCCGCTTGGCTATTACAAAGATAGCAAAAAATGTATCGAAAAGCAAATTATGTTAAAAGTGAGATATGCCATTTTAATGGCATGCAGGGTAATTTTTCTGCCTATTTATAAATCAGGAATATGGCCGGAATTTTCCCTAAATCGGGCAATCCCCCTTGCTTCCATTCCTTAATGGTCATAGTGCGTACGAATTCCTTCTCCGTAGTAAGTCCTGCCGCTACACACAAGCGGGTTTTCGCAGCACATGTCGAACATATATCGGCAAACAGCTTGGCGTTACGATAAGGCGTCTCAATGAACAATTGGGTCTGATCTTCACTCATTGCCCTGGTTTCCAATAGTTTCAATCTCTTAATGCGTGCTGCGGCATCAATGGGCAAATAGCCATGAAAGGCAAAACTCTGTCCGTTGAATCCCGATGCCATAACTGAAAGCAAGATAGAAGAAGGCCCTACGAGCGGCACCACCTTAAGTCCTTCACGTTGGGCTATGGACACAACATCGGCACCAGGATCAGCCACAGCAGGACAACCGGCCTCACTAATCACCCCGATGTCTTCGCCATGACGAAGCGGTTCAAGATAACGCGAGAAAAGCGCCGCATCCGCATGCTTCCCCATGGGATAAAACGCTAAGACATCTATATCTATAGAGCGTTCCACCTGTTTAAGAAAACGACGTGCCGTGCGCACTTCCTCCACGATAAAATGTCGGATACCCAATATCACTTCCTTATTATAAGGTGGCAAGACCTTATCAACAGGCGTATCACCTAAAGTTACAGGAATCAAATAAAGTGCGGCCATATAAATTACAATTGACTAAAACGTTTTTTTCCTTTTAAATAATAAGCCACCAAGAGGGAATAAGAAACCAGTTCAGGTACCTCCGTCACCTTCGCCTGTTGCATGTTCTGTTCCCGGTCTGCAATAAATTGAGGGCGCAGTTCTTTAAAAGCCTTACGTGCACGGCGAATGGCTGCGGCATTACCGATGTCACCTTTCATAAGAAACTGAATAGCAGCCAAATAGTCAAGCCAAAAACGCAGTCGCAAAGTAAATCGCAAACGCTTTTCAGGTAAATTCTTGTAAAGCATCAACAGATTGTTACGAAAATTCAGAAAAGTCTTCCGAGGATTACCTTGCTCAAGCGAAGCACCACCAACATGCCAGACCCTGCTTTGAGGAACACAAACGATATCGCGTCCACGTGACCGTAACCGCCAACAAAAATCTATTTCCTCCTGATGAGCAAAAAAACGGCGGTCAAAACCACCAGTTGCATGCCAGTCCGAACTACGTACCATCAAAGCGGCCCCAGTAGCCCAAAAAACCGAAGTAACATTATCATACTGTCCTTTGTCTTTTTCCACATCACCAAAAATGCGACCACGACAAAAGGGATAACCATAGCGGTCCATGAAACCACCTGCAGCACCGGCGTATTCAAAGCTGTCGCGCTCAACAAAACTCAGCAATTTGGGCTGGCAAGCAGCTGTTTCCGAATGCTCATCCATATATTGCATCAAAGGCTTCAACCAGCCTTTTTCCACTTCTACGTCAGAATTAAGCAATAAATAATATTCTGCATCTACTTGTTCCAACGCCCGGTTATATCCCTCTGCAAATCCATAATTTTCAGAGAGTCTAATAAGTCTCACTTCCGGAAAATTTCTTTCAAGCATTGCACACGACTGATCTGTCGATCCATTATCTGCAACAATAATCTCAGCATCCTCATCACTCCCAGCGATGACAGACGGCAAAAACTGCTTCATCATGTCCTCGCCATTCCAATTGAGAATAACTACAGCGATTTTTTTCCTCTTCATATTCTAATTCATTTGTTCTTATCCTCTACAGGTGTTCCTAAAAGGCTCTCACCGCTCGCTGTAAAATCTCCTAACTGAACATATTGCAGGCTATTATCTTCCGCCAAACATCCGGCATTCAATTCCACCCGAATATAATTATCAGTAAAGCCATGAAGCATGCCTCCCTTCTTAGAATGTTCCCAAAGAACAGGTCTCACCGTGCCGATGTGTTGACGATAAAAAGCCTTACGTTTTTCTTCGGAAAGCGCAATAAGACGCTGGCTGCGGATATGCTTATCCTGTGGCGACACAACATGAGGAATCTCCAAAGCTTTTGTTCCGGGACGTTCTGAATAACTGAAAACGTGTAACTGCGCTATATCCAATCCCTCAATAAAACGGAAAGCATCCTCAAAAAAAACAGCAGTTTCACCACGCGTACCTACAATGACATCCACACCGATAAAAGCATCAGGCATCGCCTGTCTTATCTTGGTTATTTTTTCGGCAAACAAAGTGGTGTCATACCGGCGGTGCATAAGACGCAGCACATCATCGGAACCACTCTGAAGAGGAATATGAAAATGAGGCATAAAAGCCCTCGAAGAAGCACAATACGCAATGATTTCATCTGTCAGCAAGTTGGGCTCTATGCTCGATATGCGATAACGCTCTATTCCTTCAACGCCATCAAGCGCTTTCACCAAATCGAAGAAAGTCTCTCCGGTGGAACGGCCGAAATCGCCGATATTCACACCGGTAATCACTATTTCCTTCCCTCCGGCGCGTGCCACAGCCTCAGCTTGCTCCACAAGTAATCCTATACTGCCATTGCGCGAACGGCCACGGGCTATAGGGATGGTACAATAAGTACAATAATAATTACAACCATCCTGTACCTTCAAAAAATACCGCGTGCGATCGCCACAGGAGCACGAAGGAACAAAAGTCGTAATTTCATGCGTAGGGACAGCGATAGCCTCGTGACAGGCATCTTCCGATAAAGTCTTCTTCTGGGCCATACGTTCACGGATATAACGCACAACCTCGCCCTTTTGTTCCATACCTAGAACAAGATCCACACCTTCAAAAGCGGCAATTTCTTCAGGTTTCAGCTGTGCATAACAACCCATCACCACTACAAAGGCTCCCGGATGTTCCCGTGTCAGACGATGAATGGCCTGCCGACATTTATGATCGGCCACATCTGTTACAGAGCAAGTATTCACAACGCAAATATCGGCCCGCTCCCCTTTCTCTGCCGGTCGCACGCCCTGTCGCATCAATGTATCACGCAGCGATGAAGTTTCAGCAAAGTTTAATTTGCACCCCAACGTGACATAAGCCGCACACATATTATATATAGGATTATCATTATTCATACAAACACAAACATAGTGGAAATTAAAACTCCAGCAATAAAAACATTCACAAGCCCTACTATCTGAATTAACTTTATCTCCAAATGGTCTTTCATAACTTATATAAGTATTTGAAAATCAAAAAAACTCAAACAGATGGCCTTTAGTGCAGACAAAGTTACGACTTTTTGAGGATTTTCAGAAAAAGACAAAAACTTTTTTAGAATTGTCTCCATCTCAACGTAACAGCAAAAAACTATGTTAAAAATTAACTCTTCACATAAAAAAAAGCGAACAAATACTTGGTGATATGTAAAAAGTCCGTACCTTTGCACCGTTTTAATAAAGCAATTGATTGTTTAACTAAAAACTTTACAACAAAAATGAAAAAGTTAGTTTTCATGTTCGTAGCTATGGCTGCTATTTCTTTCGCTTCTTGCGGTGGTAACAACGCTAACGGTGCTGCTAATGACAGCGATTCTGTTGCTGATAGCATGAGCGTTGAGGCTCCTGCTACTGACTCTGTAAACGCTGACAGCGTAGTTGCTGATTCTGTAGTTGCTGACTCTGCAAACGCATGAACAGATGAGGGATTTGTCCCTCCAGCTTGAGTCCGCCTAGTGCGAACAAGAGAGAATTGAAACCTGTGAACGATTGTTTACAGGTTTTCTTTTTATTATCCATATCCTGCTATCTGCATTCCTTTTTCTGATATTCCGCTCCAAAATTCATCAGCTCCAAAATGAACGGACATATCATCATTAATCCGCTTTATGAAATTACTCATTAAAAAATACATCTGTTAGAAAAGAAAACAATATATTTGCAAAAAGAAATGAAAAATATCTCAAACCTACATCCATAGCAAAAAGAAAAGAGAGTAAGCATTAAAATGAAAACCAAGAATTAACCAATTACATAATTCATAAAAATTCATCTATGAGAAAGACTAATTTTTTATGGCTATTACTGGGTCAAGCCGAAATTCCGGTGAATTTGTTAAAATTCGAGAGCTGAAATGTTAA
>NZ_BEWW01000155.1 GCF_002933955.1 Prevotella sp. MGM2 | reverse complement strand
TGAAATGGCAGCCCCTACGGGCAGCATATCCTGGATGGCCCACGGCTGTCGGCCCACTTCGGCCACTATCCATCCGGCCTGGCCGCAAAGGTATACCAAAGCAATGCTCCATAGTCCGGCGTGGAGGAGGAAACGGGCATTCTGCAGGCGTCCGCGCTGTCCGTACCACAGGATGACGGCCAATAAAAGGAGCAGTGCCATGCCGCCGCCTACCATTACGCGGAACGACCAGTAAACCAACGGCACGTTGGGAACGAGCTCTTCGGCCTTGCTGATGTAGCCGTAGCCGAAGTAAGGCTGGTGCTCCTTCAGCCGCAGGCGTGCCTCGTCGCGTGCCTGTTCGTTGCCGGTCTTGCCGGCAGTGCGGAAATCACGGAATGCCGCCAGTGCCTTTTGCCCGCGTTCCATTTTCTCGTTGGCCGAAAGATGGCGCACGCCGTCAGGTGTAGTGTAACCTTCAAGTAAATCCTGCGTGCCGGGTACGTAACCGTTGAAGTCGTGCGTGGCGAGGAACGATAGCATTCCGGGTACTTCCACTCCGGGAACGATGGAAAATGCCGCGCCTTGCCCGCCGCGCTCCAGGCCTTCGGCTGCCGCCAGCTTCATTGGCTGGTTTTTCGCCATGTCGAGGCCTGACTGGTCGCCGGTGTAGATAACTATCAGTGTGGCGGCTACGCCCACTACGGCACCGATTTTTATGCTTTCCAATGCCAGTCGCATGTTGCGGCGGCGGAGCAGGAACCAGCAGCTTACACCTACTACGAACACGGCACCGGTCATCCAGCCGCTCGATACGGTGTGGAAAAATTTGACTACGGCTTCGGGGGCGAAGGCTACGGCCAGAAAATCCGTCATTTCGTTGCGTACGGTTTCGGGGTTGAATTCCATGCCTACGGGGTGTTGCATCCATGAGTTGGCTACGAGAATCCACCATGCCGACAGGGTGGCGCCCAGTCCGGTGAGCCAGGTGGAGGCCAGATGGAAGCCGCGGCTCACTTTGTTCCAGCCGAAGAACATCACGGCTATGAAGGTGGCTTCCATGAAGAAGGCCAGAATGCCCTCAATGGCCAGCGGGGCACCGAAGATGTCGCCGACAAACCACGAATAGTTACTCCAGTTTGTGCCGAATTCGAATTCGAGAATAATGCCTGTGGCCACTCCGATGGCGAAGTTGATGCCGAAGAGTTTTTGCCAGAACTGGGCGGCCCGCTTCCAAAAGTCGTCTTTTTTGCGTACGTAGATGGTTTCCATGATGCCCATGACGAGAGCCAGACCGAGTGTGAGCGGCACGAACAGCCAGTGATAGCACGCTGTGAGGGCAAACTGCGCGCGCGACCAGTCTATTACAGAGGTTACTTCGAGTAGTGACATAGGTTTTAGGTATTTCAGATTGTTTTTTTGAATTATTCAAAGCGGCACGCTGCTTTTCGGTGTGAGGTTGCGCCCTACGGTTTCCTGCTTTTCAGTGTCGGAGAGTCCTTTCAGAACTGGTTGGAAGAAAAACAGGCGCAGCACGACGAAGAACACCAGCAGTTTGACAAGGATGATGATCCATAGCGTGCGCCCCCACGTCATGTTGCGGAAACCATCGCGGTAGAACCGCCAGACGGCAGAGGCGGCATGTAGGATACGGTTCATAGGAAGAAATCCTTATTGAGGGTTTCCGCAAAAATAGAGAGATATTTCATGACTGCCAAATAAATGGCACCGGAAAATACGGTCTTCTGTCAAGGAATTTCTGCTGTGATGAGAGAAAAAAGAATAATTTTTGTTTTTTTTGTCACAAAAGAAGTCCTTATTCGTTATATTTGCAGATAATGGTATTAATTAACTTCAATAAAAACCGAAAGATTATGAAGAATGTAAAGAGCCTTTTCCTGATGTCAATTGGTGTTTGCCTGTTTGCGGTCTGCATTTCCTGCAATGCCATCAATATCAATCCTGATGATCCGCGTGTTCAAAAAACTTTTGATTTGCCTTCTTTCAATGCCGTCCGGGCCTATTCGGGCGTAAAGGTGGTTTACACGCAGAGCGCTTCGAAGCAGACGGTGAAAGTTGACGT
>NZ_BEWW01000154.1 GCF_002933955.1 Prevotella sp. MGM2 | reverse complement strand
AATTTAACACTTTTCTCAAAATTCATGCACCGTGTTTTCGGCTTGACCCCTTTTTAACGTTTCTTGCTTTTGCCTTAATTATGTTGTATATTTGCACAGGAAAGGAGGATACAAACGTCTGGTATCCTCCTTTTTCTTTTATTTGTAGCTCTTTACGGTAGAAAAAAGTCCGTATTATCGTGAAAAATATCCGTATTGCCGTGAAAAATCCAAGTAACCTTTGGGGCGTTTGATTTATTTCAATGAAAAACGACCTTATTACGACTTGCCGAAAGTCAGATAACGACCCCTCTCTAAGTTAAAAATGTTAATATGCCATTGTCCTTTTTCTCTTTTGATAGAATGGGAGAGTATAGACGGTTTGAACCATAACATAAGCTGGACTATAGTTGGTCTGGTGGCATGACGTTGCTGTTTTATCGCATGAGAAAAATGCTTCACGCTTTACATTCCTGAAGTTTTTATTGGGGTGTCATTATAGATGTGGCATTGAATTGTTTCTGGATTTGTTTCACAGGATTTTTACATCATAGGGCAGTCTTGCGGATGTGCGTTCTTTCAGGGTCAATCAGTAATCATTTTGAGAAAATCATCTTCACTTATGAGGCTGATGCCTAATTTTTGTGCTTTTGCCAGTTTTGAAGGACCGACACCTTCACCTGCAAGGATGAATGCCGTTTTTGCAGAAATACTTGTAACGTTTTTTCCTCCATGCAATTCAATCATTTCAGCATATTCCTTACGGCTGTGATGTATAAAAGTACCACTTATTACTATGCTTTGTGAGCTCAGGTGGTCTGAAACCGTTTCGCGGCGAACAACTGCCATTTGCACACCTGCCTCGCGCAGTCTTTCTACTAAAGTGATATTGGCAGGTTCGCCAAAATATTGTTTGACGCTTTGAGCAATGACTGTGCCTATGCCATCGACTGACAGTAGTTCTTCGAGAGGGGCAGTTTTAATAGCGTCAATATTGCAGAAGTGTTGCGCTAACGTTTTAGCGACAACCTTTCCTACAAAACGGATACCAAGCGCAAACAGAACGCGTTCAAAAGGAACTTCCCGACTTTTGGCTATACCATCAACGACTTTTTGTGCTGATTTTAATCGTGTACGGTCTGCGCCGCATAAGTCGGCAACAGATAGATGGTACAGGTCTGCGGCATCGTGTATCAGTCCACGTTCAAAATATTCGTCCACAGTTTCAGGTCCCAAAGAATCGATGTTCATGGCATCACGGCAGATGTAATGCTCAATGCGTCCCTTTAGTTGCGGAGGGCATGTGGCATCGTTGGGGCAGTAGTGTGCGGCTTCTCCTTCATAGCGTATGAGTTGTGTGCCGCATTCTGGACAATGACTAATGAAAGTGACGGCCTTTCCCAGTTTTTCTGTTCGGCTTTTCAAGTCTACACCTACGATTTGCGGAATGATTTCGCCGGCTTTCTCTACATAAACCATATCGCCGATATGAAGGTCAAGCTGTTTTATGATGTCTTCATTATGGAGCGATGCCCGACGCACTGTGGTGCCGGCCAAATGAACAGGAGCCATGTTGGCTACCGGAGTGACAGCTCCTGTGCGTCCCACTTGATAGGTGACGGCTTCCAGGCACGTGAGAGCACGTTCCGCTTTGAACTTATAGGCAATGGCCCAACGTGGACTTTTAGCCGTGAAGCCCAAATGTTCCTGTTGGGTGATGTCGTTGACTTTTAAAACTATGCCGTCGGTGGCGACTGGCAGATTTTTGCGCTCTTCCTCCCAATAGCTTATGAAGTCATAAATTTCTTCCAATGACCGTGCCAGACGCATGTGGGGCGACACTTGGAACCCCCATGTTGCTGCAAGTTGCAAATTGTCGTAATGGCTTCTTTGTGGGATGTCCTTTCCCATCAGATAGTAAAGATAGGCATCCAGCCCTCGGCCTGCCACAATTTTTGAACTCTTGTTTTTGAGAGTTCCTGAAGCCG
Organism: Prevotella sp. MGM2; assembly: GCF_002933955.1. Taxonomy (GTDB): domain Bacteria; phylum Bacteroidota; class Bacteroidia; order Bacteroidales; family Bacteroidaceae; genus Alloprevotella. Next base: position 17,949 of record NZ_BEWW01000154.1, on the reverse strand, counting down.
CGTTGCGTGGATTGGCAAATAATGGTTCTTCACGGGCTTCCCGCTCTTTATTCAATTTTTCAAAACTTGCCCATGGCATAAGTATTTCACCGCGTATTTCAAATGTTTCCGGATAGTTGCTACCGGGTGTCAGTTGCAAAGGTATTGAATGTATGGTGCGGACGTTGGCTGTCACGTCATCTCCCTGTATACCGTCGCCACGTGTCACGGCACGTATTAATTTTCCTTTCTCATAGTGTAGTGAAATGCTTAATCCGTCGAATTTCAGTTCGCAGCAAATATCAAAAGGCTTGCCTTGCAAACCTTCTGATATGCGACGATAGAAATCGCGTACCTCCTCACGGTCATAGGTGTTGCCAAGTGAGAGCATTGGAATTTGGTGAGGCACTTGAGTGAACTCCTGACTGAGGTCGGAGCCTATGCGTACACTTGGCGAATTCGGGTCTGCCGTCTCAGGATGCAGATTCTCCAGCTGCTGGAGTTCGGCCATCAGATGGTCAAATTCCTGATCGCTGATGATGGGACTGTGGGTAACATAGTAGAGATGGTTGTGGCGGTGTAATTCTTCCCGCAATTGGTATATACGTTCAACTTCGGTCATTTATATTGGCTTTATCTGAGTTGTTGTATTCCCATTAAAAGAACAGATGGTTGTTGTTCTTGTATGAGATCATGGCTGGAACTGAGTTGTTTCAACTGTGTAATTAAAATGTTGTGGATTTCCATGCAGACATACGCCTATTGGCGCATAAAAGTCAATGCAAAAGTAGACAAAAATGCGATATATTTTGTACTTTTGCCTACAATATATAACTCATATTCCAAGATTAAATAAAATGCGGATAGATATTATTACCGTTTTGCCTGAAATGCTTGACGGATTTATCAATACTTCAATTCTGGCACGTGCGCAAAAGAAGGGGTTAGTGGAAATTTATGTACACAATTTGCGTGATTATACTACGGACAAGCATCGTCGCGTGGATGATTATCCATTTGGGGGCTTTGCCGGTATGGTGATGCAATGCCAGCCCATTGACGCTTGTATTTCAAAGCTGAAAGCAGAGCGTGATTATGATGAGATTATTTTTACAACGCCAGACGGGCAACAATTTGACCAGCCTATGGCCAATACGTTGTCATTGAAGAAGAATATCATCATTCTTTGCGGTCATTATAAAGGTATTGATTACCGCATACGAGAACATCTCATAACAAAGGAAGTTTCTATTGGCGATTATGTGTTGACTGGCGGGGAATTGGCGGCGGCTGTGATGGCCGATGCTCTTGTGCGCTTGGTTCCGGGAGTCTTGAGTGATGAACAAAGTGCATTGTCCGATTCTTTTCAGGACAATTTGTTGGCAGCTCCGGTTTATACTCGTCCGGCCGACTATAAGGGATGGAAAGTTCCCGATGTATTGTTGTCCGGACATGAAGCCAGGATCAAAGAATGGGAATTGGCCCAGAGTTTGGAACGTACAAAACTTTTGCGGCCGGATTTGTTGGAACAGTCTTGATAAAAAAGAATGAACAGAATATCTTCAATACTTGAATCTCTTGGCATAGAGGCGTTGTCGCCAATGCAAAAGGAAATGTTACAGGTTACCAGTCAATCCGTTGACATTCAATTGCTTTCTCCTACAGGATCTGGTAAAACCTTGGCTTATTTGCTGCCGTTGGTATTGCAACTTGATACCACCGTTGACAGTTTGCAGGCTTTGGTAGTGGTGCCGTCGCGTGAATTGGCTCAACAAAGTTCCTCCGTTTTAAAACAAATGCGTGTACCGGTAAAAACGTTGTGTCTTTATGGAGGACGGCCGGCAATGGATGAGCATCGGCAATTGCGCGATGTGCTCCCACAATTGGTTTTTGCCACTCCTGGCCGACTTTGTGATCATATTGACAAATGCAACATTGATTTATCGCATGTGTCTTTACTCGTTATTGACGAATTTGATAAATGTCTTGAAATGGGATTCGAAAAAGACATGCGGTGTATTGTGGAGAGTTTGTCAAAACGGCGACAAACTTGGCTGCTGTCGGCAACAGCTCCTGATAAAATGGTCGATTTTGTCTGTCTGAATAGTACTGTAACGCTAGACTATACCGAAGAAAATCCTGCCCGTAATAATCGTATAGAAACTTTACTTGTACCTTCTCCTGTTCCTGATAAATTGGAAACATTAGCGCGGATTCTTTCTGTATTGAAAGAGAAATCAGCAATTGTGTTTGTGGCACATCGTGAGAGCGTTGAAAGAGTGGGGGACTTCCTTAAAAAATGCGGTTTCATCGCTGAAATGTATCATGGTGGTATGGAGCAGCAACGTCGTGAACGGGCTGTTTTCCGCTTTCGTAGTGGAGGAAGTAATATTTTGGTTTCTACAGATTTGGCCGCAAGAGGTCTTGATATCCCACATGTTGATACTGTCATACATTATCATCTGCCTATAGATGAGGCTGCTTACATTCATAGATGTGGACGTACAGCCCGGTGGGACAGTAGCGGAAGTACTTATGTTATTCTTGGGCCAAAAGAAGAATTGCCAGGTTATGTGAAATATGAACAAACACAAATGGTTGATGATGTGCGGATTTTTCCAGCTCGTCCTCAATGGTGCACTTTATATATAGGAAGAGGAAAGAAAGATAAACTCTCGAAAGGAGATATCGTTGGCTTCTTTTGTAAGAAAGGTGGTTTGAAAGCTTCTGATATCAATCATATTCATGTGGGAATACATCATGCGTATGTTTCGATAGTTCGCTCTTCTTTGAAATCTGCATTACAAGCAGTTTCTGGAGAAAAGATAAAGGGCATGAAAACCATTATTGAAGAAATGGCTGAATAGATAAAATATTGAAAGAATGATAGCTGTTTTGTCAATCCTATAAGATTATTAGCATGAATAAAATAGAAATTAAAGATAAAGAATTGCGTGAGGCGGCAGAGCATGGAGTGGAAGCGTTTGCTACACTTGTAAAAGACCATATAGCACGAGCAGCAGGAGGAATACTCAGTGGAGAAAGTTTGAGTTTGCTTAATGCTGAACAAATAACATTGTGGGGATATTTTATTATGCGTGATGAGCTGATGGACGGAGGTTTTATACAATTGATTTATAATGGGTATGGTCCGTTCTTTTTTGATAATCCTTTTGCTAAGGCTATGCGTCTTTGGGGGCTACGTGAATTGTCAAAATTAATTTACAAGGCAAAGGTTTTTTATGAGGAAGATAAAAAGATATTAACCTGCGAATGTACAGATGAAGACTTTATGTCGCTTTTTGAGCAATTTCCCCATTATGATGACCTTGATGATGAATTTGTGGAGAATGAAGAGGAGTATACGACTGCGATAGCTCATTATGTAGATGAGAATTTAGAAAAATTCAACATAAAAATAATAGATTGATGGGAGCCAATAAAAAGATAAAATCTTCAAGTATTAATATAAAAAATAAACGTGCAACTTTTGATTATCAGGTAATTGATAAATATACGGCAGGTATAGTTCTTACCGGAACGGAAATAAAAAGTATCAGGGCTGGTAAAGCCGGCTTGGTGGATACTTTTTGTTATATTCATAACAATGAAGTGTGGGTAAAGAACATGTATATTGCAGAATATCTGTTTGGTTCGTATAACAATCATAATGCGCGTAGGGATAGGAAACTTCTTTTAAATAAAAAGGAAATATATAATCTTCAAAATGACACAAAATCACCAGGTTATACTATAGTTCCTTTGAAATTGTTTATTGATGAAAAAGGTTTGGCAAAACTTGATATCGGATTGTGTAAAGGAAAAAAAGAATATGATAAGCGTGCATCCTTGAAAGAGAAAGCAGATCGTCGTGAGATGGACCGAGCAATAAAAAGGTACTAGTAGAATTTTTGATTTGGATATAATAAAGTCATTTTATGTTGTTGAGTGAAATAATAAAAGAAAGAATTTTAATTCTGGATGGTGCTATGGGTACTATGATTCAGAGTTATCATTTGGAAGAGCAGGATTATCGTGGAGAACGTTTTAAAGAATTGCCGGGACAGCAGAAAGGCAATAATGACTTACTTGTTTTGACAAATCCTGATATTATTGCCGATATACATAGACGTTATCTTGAGGTCGGGGCGGATATTATTGAAACCAACACTTTTAATTCACAGCGGATTTCAATGACTGATTATCATTGTGAGTCTTATTGCCGTGAATTGAACTTAGCCGCTGCGCGTTTGGCACGTCGGCTGGCTGATGAATATACTTTAAAAACTCCGGATAAACCTCGTTTTGTAGCCGGTTCTGTGGGACCAACTAATAAAACGTGCTCCATGGGTGTCTATGTGGATGACCCAGCCCGTCGTGATGTAACATTTGATAATTTGGTAAAGGCTTACAAAGAGCAGATTACAGCACTTATTGAAGGAGGAGTCGATGCTATTCTTGTAGAAACTATTTTTGATACCCTCAATGCTAAAGCTGCTGTTTTTGCAGCGGAACAATGTATGGATTCTATGAGGAAATATCTGCCGATTATGTTGTCTGTAACGATTGCAGATAAGACAGGACGTACATTATCAGGGCAAACTATAGATGCCTTTTTAGCTTCTGTCTCTCATATAAATGTGTTTTCTATAGGTTTGAATTGTTCATTCGGAGCTTCGGATATGAAGCCGTTTTTGAAAGAGTTGGCGGCTAAAGCACCTTGCTATATTTCAGCTTATCCTAATGCAGGTTTGCCTAATACTTTGGGGCAGTATGATCAAACTCCAGAAGAAATGGCAAAAGAGGTGAGAACATTTATAGATGAAGGATTGGTAAATATTATCGGTGGTTGTTGTGGTACGACAGATGCTTTTATTGCTCAATATCCTCATTTGGTTTGTAGAGATGGTGTTTATCGGAAACCACATGTTCCATTCCCACCAGAAAAAAATTTAACCCTTTCAGGACTTGATGTTTTAGAAATAAAAAAGGAGAATAATTTCATCAATGTCGGAGAACGTTGTAATGTTGCTGGTTCACGTAAATTTTTGCGCCTGATACAAGAGAAAAAATATGATGAAGCGGTGGAAATAGCCCGTAAACAGATAGAGGATGGTGCGCAAATTCTTGATATAAACATGGATGATGGTTTATTGGCAACATGCGATGAAATGGTTCATTTTATTAATTTGTTGTCAGGTGAACCGGAAATAGCCCGTGTTCCTTTTATGATAGATTCTTCCGATTGGTCTGTCATTAGTGCAGCCCTGAAATGTATTCAGGGTAAATGTATCGTAAATTCCATTTCCCTAAAGGAAGGTGAAGCATTATTTATGGATCATGCCCGAGAACTATGCCGATATGGTGCAGCTGTTGTCGTTATGGCTTTTGATGAAAAGGGGCAGGCTGATACCTATGAGCGACGCATAGAAATATGTCAAAGGGCCTATCGGTTGCTTACGGAAAAAGTAGGAATGGCGCCGCATGACATTATTTTTGATCCTAATGTTTTGGCTATATGTACAGGTATGCCGGAGCATGACAGTTATGCCTGGGATTTTATCCGGGCTACTCATTGGATACATCAGAATTTGCCGGGAGTACATGTTAGTGGAGGGATAAGTAATCTCTCATTTTCTTTTAGAGGAAATAATTTTGTGCGAGAGGCTATGCATGCTGTCTTCCTGTATCATGCAATTAAACATGGTCTTGATATGGGAATTGTAAATCCTTCTGTAACTGTTAAGTATGATGATATACCTGCTCCCTTACTGGAACTTTTGGAAGATGTGATTCTTAATCGTAAATCCTCTTCCGGAAAACTTATTGAGGAGGCTACAAAAATGCAGAATGGAGAGATTCAAAGAACAGTTTCCAGTATGAGTGATAGTTGGCGAAGTAAAATCGTGGAGCAACGTTTACGATATGCTTTAGTTAATGGTGTTAATGAATATATTGAAGAAGATTTGACCGAGGCTTTAAGTAATTTTCCTTCAGCTATAGCTATTATTGAAGGGCCTCTTATGGAAGCAATGAACTATGTAGGTAATATGTTCGGAGAGGGTAAGTTGTTTCTTCCACAAGTGGTCAAGACTGCACGCACAATGCAAAAAGCTGTTGGCTTTCTGCAACCATATATAGAGGTAGAGAAGAAAGAGGGAAATAAGGCAGGAAAAGTTGTGTTAGCTACCGTTAAAGGTGATGTGCATGACATTGGCAAGAATATAGTTTCCGTTATCTTAAGTTGTAATAATTATGAGGTCGTGGATATTGGAGTCATGTGCCCTGCTACAGATATCGTTGAAGCAGTTCTAAGGGAAAAACCCAATTTTGTTGGGCTTAGCGGATTGATTACTCCTAGCTTGGATGAAATGATACATACTGTTCAAACTCTCAAGAATTCCGGTATTTCTATTCCAGTTGTATTGGGAGGTGCAACTACCAGTTTGTTACATACAGCTCTTAAAATAGCTCCGGTATATGACGGTCCTGTTATTTGGGTGAAAGACGCTTCGCAGATGGTAATGGTAGCGGCGAAACTGATGAATAAAGCGGTATGCCATAAGTATATTGATTCAATTAAACGGGAGCAATGCCTGTTGCGTGAAGAGTATGAAAGCAAGCAAGATAAAATTGTTTCCTTTGATGAAGCCCGAAGAAACAAACTCCATTTATTTTAAATCATGAAACCTGTAATTTTATTAGTTTTCAGTCTTTTTTTTAATGTGGTATTAGCCGGTAATTTTATCAGTGTGCGTAATTCTCATTTTTATAAGCCTAAGAGTGATACACCCTATTACTTTATTGGTACTAATATGTGGTATGCTCCCATCTTGGCTTCGAAAGGGGAGTTTGGCAATCGTCAACGTTTGAAGCATGAATTGGACTGTTTGAAGAATATGGGGATTGACAATCTGCGCATTCTGGTCGGAGCAGATGCCGGAAGTTTGAATGCGAACACTGTGTATCCTTGTTTGCAGCGAGTATCGGGTGTTTTGAACGACACGTTACTTGACGGATTGGACTATTTATTAAAGGAGATGGAAAAAAGGGAAATGACCGGTGTTTTTTATCTTAATAACGCTTGGGACTGGAGTGGAGGATATTCTTTCTATCTGAAGCAAGTAGGGTTAGGTGATTCACCCAACGCTTCAGGGGAAGGGTATCGTGATTATGTAAATTTTTCCTCAGAGTTCTCTGTCAATGAAGAGGCACAGAATTTGTTTTTGGATTATGTAAAGAAAATTATTTCACGTACAAATAGTTATACGAAACGGCCTTATAAGGATTCTCCAGCTATAATGGCTTGGCAAATTTGTAATGAGCCTCGTCCATTTGGTACAGAATCGAAAAAAGGATTTGTAAAATGGTTAAAGCGGACTGCTGCTCTTATAAAATCCTTGGATCCTAATCATTTGGTTTCAACGGGAAGTGAAGGATTTTATGGCTGTGAAAGTGATATGCTGTTGTGTGAGCAGATTCATAATGATCTTAATATTGATTACATTACTGTACATATTTGGCCCGTCAATTGGAGATGGAGTACTTCTACGGCTTTATATACTTCATTGCCGCATGTTTATGTGAAAACAACGGAATATCTTGACATGCATGAAATTTATGCCCATAAAATAGGAAAGCCAATTGTTATTGAAGAGTTCGGTTACCCACGTGAGCGAAACAGCTATCAGCCTGGTACACCAACGCTGTCTCGTGATGCCTTCTATAATTTTATTTTTAGTAAAGTTTTGGAAAGTCAACGTCAAGGAGATGTTATTGCCGGGTGTAATTTCTGGGGCTGGGGAGGCAGTGCACGTCCGGCCAATGAAACATGGAAGCCTGGTGATGATTATCTCTGCGATCCTCCTCATGAACCACAAGGTTGGTATTCAGTTTTTGATAATGATAACTCAACTGTTTCCACTATAGATAAGGCTGTAAAAGCGCTTCATAGAAATGTCCGGCAATAATGAAATAAGTTGTATTTTATATTGAAGATTTTCTTTTTGAAAAACATTACTTACAATTTAAAAAGTCCGTATTGCAATTTAAATTGCAATACGGACTTTTTAAATTTATATCCTATAGGGGAAAACATAGATATTATTTCCCAACTCTATGGAGTTTCTTATATTTATCGTCCACGCTGATAAGTTATTTCGTAAAAACAGGGATATGTATAATATGAGGCATCTGATTGGCCCTGAGTATGGGGAAGAATAAGTCGTACAAGAGCTGTACCTTCTGTGGGAGAGTCCTGACGGCCTAAATTTATGAATTTTAAGGGAATTAACCAGCCAGCCGGTACAGCTTTACTTCCATATTGCGATAACATTACGCCAGAAGTGAAGCTAGCTGTGAAAAGTCCTAAATTATTGGCGCAATTCATCACATCGGGTGTTGCTGCGGCTGCTAATGTCTGATTGGTTGATTGTATGGTGTCGCTGGCTATGTTGTATTCCGTATAGCGATTAATGATAGTGGCAGACTGTCCTTCTTCTAATTTACCGCTCTTTTTGCTCCCTTTTCTGATTATTTGCATATATACTCCGGAACCTTTGAAAAGTACATATTCATTTTTTGAGACATCTGTAGTGCTGTCATTAGTATAGAACTCATTCTCAGTGATAACTTTAATGTTTCCCGGGATATTAAGGAGATAGGTTTCCCCATCACTGCTTTTCACTTGTACACCGCTTTTGAGAAAAGCATTTATTTGCTTACGTTCGCGTTTGACACGGTCGGCATACGTGTCATCATCGTCACACGAACCTAATAATCCGGTTAATATTGTTGCGAGCAAAGTTAGAAGTTGGATATTCTTTTTCATATTTATTATTTAACTGTACAAAATTACAAAATAGCTCTTAGATAACCGGTATTCGCAGTCATGTTTATAATGTGTTAACAGGTTTATATGAAAGAGGAAGATAAGAATAGTCGTTTAAGACATTAAAAACAAAGGCTTCGATTCCTTTTGAAGCCTTTGTTTTTAATATTGGATGCAAGCTTGCTCTTAGCCTTCTACATCGGGCATAATAAGTTTATAGCCTTTTCCATGAATGTTAATGATCTCGACATTTTCATCAGCCTTGAGGTGTTTACGCAATTTAGTGATGTAAACGTCCATGGAACGGGCATTGAAATAATTGTCGTCAATCCAGATGGTTTTAAGGGCATAGTCGCGTTGAAGAATTTCATTGGCGTGAGCACACAGCAGACTGAGAAGTTCACTTTCTTTGGTCGTCAGTTTTGTGGTGCTTTCGCCACGAGCCAAAATTTGTTTCTGCGTATCGAATGTGAAGGAACCTATTTGGTAGAACATTCGGTTGCGATTCTTTTTGCCTCTTACACGACGCAGTACGGCTTCAATACGAAGAGTGAGTTCTTCCATAGAGAAAGGCTTCGTGAGATAATCATCGGCACCAAGTTTGAAGCCTTCAAGAATATCTTCTTTTAAAGTTTTGGCTGTAAGGAAAATTATGGGTACCTCTGCGTTGTTCTGGCGGATGTCTTTAGCCAACGTGAAGCCGTCTTTCTTAGGCATCATAACATCGAAAACGCAGATGTCGAATTTATCTTTCTGGAAAGCCTTGTAACCGGCTTCGCCATCAGTGCAAAGTTCTGTTTCGTAATCTTTAGCCTGAAGGTATTCGCGGAGCAACATACCGAGGTTCTCATCATCTTCGCAAAGCAGGATTTTCATTTTGTCGTTGTTCATAAGGCTTGTTTCTTTAAATGGTTGGTAATGTTATTATAAATTTTGTTCCTATTCCGTAATCGCTTTCGGCATAGATGCTGCCGTCCAGGTTGGTTATGACATTTTTGACGTAGGCAAGTCCTAAGCCAAAGCCTTTTACATCATGCCTGTTTCCTGTATGTACGCGATAGAATTTTTCAAATATCTTTTTGATATCTTCTTTTTTTATGCCGATACCGTTGTCTGCGATGGTGACAACAACCTTGTCATCCTTATTTTCAGTGGTTACCAGCAAATGTAAATCTGTTTCGGGATTTTTATATTTTACTGCATTGTCCATCAGGTTGAATATAACATTGGTGAAGTGCATTTCATCTACGAAGATAGATGTTTTCTTTGCCTGTAAATCAGCCTGAAGTGTTCCACCTGAACTTTCTACTTTCAATCGGAATGTTGTAACTACATCCGAAATGAGTTCATTAACATCAATTTCTTTTTTCTTAAACGTTGCGGCTTTTTTGTCGAACATGCTCATTTGTAATACCTTTTCAACTTGAAAGCGCAAGCGCTTGGTTTCATCATTGATAATGCCACATACGTGCTTGAACATTCGCTCGCTTTTGGTGATGGTTGGATCGCTAAGCATTTGAGCGGCTAGTGAAATGGTTGATATTGGTGTCTTAAACTCATGTGTCATGTTATTGATAAAGTCGTTTTTTATTTCAGTGAGTCGTTTCTGGCGAAATATGGTGTAAATCGTAAATGCAAATATGACTATCACAATAAGCGTAAAGACTATGGCCGGTATCATAAAGCGGACACTGGAGAGGATGTATTGCTGCATGTCAGGGAAATGAACATAAAGAATTCCCATTTGCGGTCGGGGGTCATTCGGATAAAGTTCCTGCCGGTAGGTCTCTTCTTCTCCTATGTTTTCATAATCAGAGCAACGGAACACTTCACTGCCGTCAGAAGTGGTTACCCTTAGATGGTAAGGGATGTTTATTCCGTTTCGTCTTAATTCTTGTTGTAAATTGCTATCTAGTTCTTTGAAGTCAAGACGCTGGGCCAAAGCCTTTCCGGAAGGCTTGTAGAGTATGGTAAGCATTTCGTCCATCAATTCTTTTCGGTGAAAGAAGCGTTTGATCGTATCACGCAACGCTTCGCTGATTTGATGGTTGGGTGCATTGGTTCCTTCTTCAACTAATACAGTCTGAGAGGCGATGTTTGTTTGAAGTATATTGCGTATAGAGTCGATTTGGGTATCGGTTCTTTCGCTTATGTCTTCTCTTGCCTCTAATTCCTTGTCGAGTCTTTTCTGGGTTTCATATAGTTCCAGATTTTGCGCGGCTTGGCTCAGACTGCGTGTTACCGATTCGCCGAATTGTTCTTTGCGCATGTTGTAGACATTCTCGAAGTATCGGAACTGTAGGTAGAGTAGTGTGAGGAGTGAAACTCCCATCACACAGGCAATAATCCATATTGTTGACTTCTTCATGCCGCAAAGATAGAGTAACTTCCACTGACATGTGAAATGTTTAATGCTGTTTTATTAAAACTGTTATCGTAATTAACTAAAACTATGCTTATAATTGTTGATTTCGCAATTATAAAAGGTGGAAATATTTATTGTTTTTCATTTCTATATAATAAAACGGGAGGAGAATAATTCTCATCCCGTTTTATTAAAATACTATGTGTATACTCTTTCTAATATTTCAGAATCTGCTTCGGCCGGATTTTTGAATTGTTATTTAAGTTGTTAGCAGCACAAAGTTGTTTGACGCTAATTCCTAATTTTCGAGCTATTGTACTAAGATTATCTCCTCTTTTGACTTTATAAAAATGGTGGCTTGTAGTGCGGGCGTTTTTTTTGATGTTTGTGTTTGAGGCTGTATAATGAGTTGTTTGATTGTTGTTTTGCTTATGGAAAACATAGTAATCGCCCGTGACATCCTGATTGGGAAAATCGAAAATTAATTGAGGGTCAATGGCTTCACCTAAAAGGCGTGTTTCAAAATGAAGGTGTGAACCAAATGAACGTCCTGTATTTCCTCCAAGGCCAATAGGGGTGCCAGCCTTGACGTTTTGATCTGTTGATACTAGTTGTTTTGAAAGGTGACCGTAAATAGTCTCTAATCCGTTGGGGTGACGGATAACTATGTAATTGCCAAAACCTTGTGGCTCGTAACGTACGATACGCACTTTTCCATCAAAAGCAGCATAGATGGTATCCCCTGTATAAACTTTGATATCAAGGCCTTTGTGCATACGGCGGAAAGCTGGGCGATATCCAAAGGTACTGGTGATATTGCGGCTGGGGGTAGGCATGGCAAAGCCGCGTAAGTCTATTTTGAAACTGTCAGGTATTTCTATAGAATTATAGCAATGTGTTTTAGAGGTGTTCCAAGTGTCGTATAATTCAGCGGCATAGGTATTCATTTCTTTTGATTCAATATACCGTTGAATGGTGACAGAATCTACAACTTTTATATGTTTGTCTATAGGGGCCTGATTGGCTATAAGGTCTTGCCCATGACAACTGAAAGCAGATGCACTAAAGCAAAAAAGACCTGTAGCAATGGTCTTGATAAAACTAAAATTCATTGGTATTAAAAATTTGCTGCAAATATACAAATAATATTTGAGTAGCCCAAAAAATGTTATAGACTTTTGTCTTTCAGAAGTAATTTCTGTCTTGTTGCCTAAGAGTTTTGATTGTAATGTTTTTGTCTATAGCGATAGGCTATGAGCTTTTATACATTTCGGTCTAAGTAGAAGTCTTTTGTTAATTGTGTGTAGTCATAGGAGCGATTGCCGTTTTTATCGCTTAGTAATAATGTATCTTGCGTGGGGTGGGTGGCTGAGATATTATTTGTAAAAGTAAGTAATACACGTTTGGGTGTTTTGCGAGGACTTGTGATAACATTGGTTTGTCGAAGCAATGAAAGTCCATTAATGCTACAAAGACTTATAAAATGATTGAGAATAGTATAGGGTAATATGACATGAAACATAGTGTTAGGCAACATTAAGCGCCTGGCATTCTCAATGAGTGTTGAATAAGTGAGTTCCTGGGTGTGGCGCGCTGTAGCACGTCGCTTGTCAGGGGGGAGTAGAGTTTCTGCAAAAAAAGGTGGATTAGATAAAATGCAGTCAAACTTTTTATTGGGATAAAAAGTTTTTAGGTCTTCATGAATAATTGTTGTGCGTTTGGCGAAAGGTGATGCTTGGCAGTTCTCTTGTGCTTGTTCGGCTGCAATTGCATCTATTTCTAAGCCAGTGACATGGGCTTTCGAGCGTTGGGCCGCCATGAGGGTTATAAGTCCGGAACCACATCCTATATCTAATATTTGTGTCGCTCTTTTAATATCAGCCCATGCGCCTAGTAAAACTCCATCAGTACCGACTTTCATGGCACAGCGATCATGATGGATGTTGAATTGTTTGAACATGAAATATTTCATGTGGCAAAGTTATAGATAATTTTATGAATGGGAAAAGGTCGGCTTTTTGTTTCGCAGAGTTTGGAAGGTGTGCTCTTCAATTAAAAAACTTTATATTTTGTATGTTTGGGAGGGTGAAATGGATTTTGTATCTTTGCCGGCAATGGCTAGAATATTGGCAATAGATTATGGTAAGAAGCGTACAGGATTGGCTGTAACAGATCCGTCGCAGATTGTTCCTGGAGCACTTGCTACTGTGGAAACTAAAGAGTTGTTGGATTTTATAAAGAAATATGTTTCTCACGAAATGGTGGAATGCATTGTCGTTGGGTGGCCTACACAACCCCATGGCGGTTGTCCTTCTGAAAATTTACAGCGTGTTCAATCTTTTATGGGGCGATTGAGAAAAGAATTGCCGCAGATCCCTGTTGTTCCTTATGATGAGCGTTATACATCCGTGTTAGCTCATCAGACGATATTGGATGCTGGTTTGCATCGTAAAGCAAGACAAAACAAGGCTTTGGTAGATAAAATAAGTGCTACGATTATTTTACAATCTTACATGGATTTCCGATAAAATATTTATTTACTTGAGTTGTTAGCAGTTTAAACGAATATTTTTAATATAAATACTCTATGATTTTACCTATTTATACTTATGGACAACCGGTTCTTCGCAGGGTCGCGGAAGATATTACACCAGACTATCCGAATTTGAAACAGTTGATTTCAGATATGTTTGAGACGATGTATCGTAGTGATGGGGTGGGATTGGCGGCTCCTCAAATCGGGTTACCCATTCGTGTTGTTGTGATTACATTGGATGTGCTTAAGGAAGACTATCCTGAATATGAGGGCTTTAATAGAACCTATATTAATCCTTATGTCGTGGAGGTTGATGAAAATGAGATGATTTCTATGGAAGAGGGGTGTTTAAGTTTGCCAGGTATTCATGAACCTGTTAAACGGCCTACACGTATACATGTAAAATATTTGGATGAGGATTTTAATGTTCATGATGAGTGGGTTGAAGGGTATTTGGCTCGTGTCATGCAGCATGAGTTTGATCATTTGGAAGGTAAGGTTTTTACAGACCGCATTACTCCTTTGCGTAAACAAATGGTCAAAGGAAAGTTGGCTGCAATGCTTAAGGGTAAAGTACGTTGTTCTTATAAGGTTAAGCCTGTGAAATGACGAGAATGGGAGGCGATACAATTCGATTAATATGCAAAAGTTTATTTCTTTTGTATGCTTGGGGGGTATCTGTCTCTTTGTATGCTCAACTTAATACAGAAAATGTAATTGTTATGGGGCGTAATGCCCTTGGGGCTGAGGACTATGTAACGGCTATTCGTTATTTTAATGAAGTTATTGAAGCTAAACCCTTTTTGGAAAAACCTTATTATTATCGTGCTTATGCTAAATTTTTGCTTGATGATTATATAGGATCTGAAGCTGATTGCTCTAGTTCCATTAGAATTAATCCTTATCAAGTAGAAGTGTATCGGTTACGCGGTTTATGTCGTAGTCATATCGAAAATGTTGCGGGAGCAATAGAGGATTACACATATGTTCTTCAACGTTTTCCTAATGATCAGGCTACTCGTTTTAATCGTGGGCTTTGTTATTTTTATCTTCATGAAAATGCGAAGGCCGAAGCTGAGATGACGGATATTCTTAAACGATGGCCGGGGATGGCAAGAGCTTATAAGGTTTTGATACAATTGGCATTTAATAGTGGCGATACTGTTAAGGCAATGGGTATTGTTGATACGCTTCTTTGGTATAGACCTGCAGATTCGGATGGGTGGAAATTGCGTGGACAGTATGCTCTGGAACGGCAAGAATATGCTTTGTCTGATACTTGTTTGACTAAGGCAATTGTTACACAACCTAATAATTATGAACTTTATTTGTTGCGTGCTTTAGCTCGTAATGGTTATAATCGTTTGGGGGCATCTATTTCTGATTATGATAAGGTTATTTCTTTAATACCTGAACATTTTGTTGCACATTATAATCGTGGATTGTTACGGGCTCTTATTGGGGATAATAATCGAGCTATTGAAGATTTTTCTTTTGTTCTGAATGAAGAACCAAATAATATATTAGCTCGCTATAATCGTGCTTTGTTGAGACAACAAACAGGTGATTTCAATGGTGCTGTGAACGATTTTACTTATTTGTTGAAACAATATCCGAATTTTCTTTATGGATATTTGGTACGCGCTCAGTGTCGTAGGAGATTAGGTGATATAAAAGGAGCTTTGAATGATGAAAGTATGGTGGCACGTGCAAATCTTGATGTGACTTTTGGGCAAAGGCGCCGGCCTATAAAGAAAGTGCGTTCAATGGATGATCATCGTTTTGATCATTATGATCAATTGATTGGTGAAGACACGGATTCTATGACGCGTTCTTTGGGGCATCTTTTTGCTAAGGATAATTTTGGATTGGTACAGAAGCGTTATACGGAGGCGCATCTGCTTCCTGCGTTTATATTAACTTTTCTTTTACCTGGGACTGAGCGTCGTTATTATTCAGATGCTTATTTGCCTGAAGTTCAATATTTAGAAAAAAAACTGGCAAATGAAAAAATACGCTTTACAGCGGAGATGAATCAGTTGAATGTGATTCCCAATGACATGATGGAAAAGATTGACACTGTGATGCTACCCGATTCTTTAGAACGTCAGCTAGTACTTTCAATAATTTTGTCTGATGCATATAATTATGAGAAAGCATTGTCTGTTTTAAATAAAAGCAATGGGGAGGCGAAGTTGAATGAAACAAAATTTTTAATACATCTTCAGACCGCAGCTGTGATACTTCGACAAAATCAGTTACAGACAGATAATAATGTAGAAAGAAAAATAAATGATCTTTTACGTGTAGAAATAGAATTAAATAAGGCTGAATTGTTATCTCCTAATAATGTTTATGTTCTTTATAATCGAGCATGTTGGGCTGCGATGAATGGTGATAATGTAATGGCAATTTGTTTGTTGAAAAAATCGCTTGATATTGATCCGCGTTTTCCGGAGGCTTATTATAATCGTGGTATTCTTTATTGGCAGATGGGGGATATAATACATGCGAAATCAGATTTTAGTCGAGCTGGTGAATTAGGTTTGTTTAAAGCTTATAATTTATTGAAGCAAATTGTTTCTAATTGAAGGAATTCAATTATAGAGATAATAGGTACGGCTAATCTTGTTGTTTTTTTTATTTATTAAAAGAGTATTTATCTATATAAAGGCAGTGAAATGAGAATAATTTTGTTATCTGGGGGGTCTGGGAAAAATTTGTGGCCACTTTCCAATGGTACACGTTCGAAGCAGTTCTTACGTTTGTTGACAGCTCCAGATGGTGGTAAAGAATCTATGTTACAGCGCATTGTACGTCAAGTGGAAGAAGCTGGTCTTAATGTCCCTATTACTGTTGCTACTAGTCAGACTCAACGTGATATTGTTGTTAATCAATTGGGGAATAAGGTTGAAGTAGTGACAGAACCGGAACGTCGTAATACTTTTCCTGCTATTGTTTTGGCTGCTTCTTATCTGTTTTTTGAGAAAGTTTGTGATCCTGAAGAAAGTATAGTCGTCATGCCATGTGATTCTTATACAGAACTTTCTTATTATGATTGTATAAAGCGTATGGTGAAGGCTATAGAAGCCAATGAGGCAGAGTTGATGCTAATGGGAATTAGACCTTTTGATTTTTCAACAGATTTTGGATATATAAAAACGGAAAATAGTGGTGGAGATTTTTTTCGTGCGGTGTGTTTTGTTGAAAAGCCTGATATAGAGACAGCTAAACGTTTAGTTTCTGAAGGGGCTTATTGGAATGCTGGAGTTTTTGCTTTTAAGTTGAAGTATATATTGAATATGATGAAAAAATATATGGATGCTAAATCATTTCTTCAAGTAAGAGCAAGTTATCAAAATTTTCCAGATATTAGTTTTGACTATGAAGTTGTAGAGAAAGCATTGTCATCAGCAATTGTTCCTTATAATGGTTTTTGGAAAGATTTAGGAACCTGGAGTGCATTGTGTAGTGAATTAGCTACATCACATAGTGGTAATGTGATTTTTGATGATCGAGTGAAAGGCACACATGTTATTAATGAACTGGATGTTCCTTTATTTTGCTCAGGGGTTAATAATATGGTAGTTGCAGCGTCTCTTGACGGAATTTTGATTGCAGGAAAAGATACTTGTGATGATGTTAAGAACCATGTGGATGATTTTTCTGTTCGACCGATGTATGAAGAACGTCGATGGGGAACTTATAAAGTAATAGACCAAGTTGATTTTCGGGATGGTCATCATGTATTGACAAAACAGCTGAATGTTAAAGCTGGGGCTCATATAAGTTATCAACTGCATCATCATAGAGAGGAAATATGGACTTTTGTAAGTGGTGAAGGCAGATTAGTCTTAGATGGGAATATGAAATTTGTAAGACGTGGTGATGTTATACGCATAGAAAAAGGGCATCTTCATGCGGTTATGGCAGATAAAGATTTATGTATTATTGAAGTTCAAAGTGGAGATTTGTTGACGGAAGAAGATATTGAACGTTTTGAGTGGAAATGGGAATAGATAAGTGTTACGTCTTATTTTCTTTAATATAATAATGTGTATTATATTCGGCTATTGTATTATTTCCGATTTCTTCCGTTGTATTACCTTTGTTGTTTTTTGCCTTTCTTTCTTTAGCTTTTCTTTCTTTGTTGTTTTATTTGTGTGATGTGTTTATATTATTTATTTTGTTGTATATATGTGTTTATCAGTTGTTTGTATTGTTTTGTGTATTATGTAT
>NZ_BEWW01000153.1 GCF_002933955.1 Prevotella sp. MGM2 | reverse complement strand
AAAAATCCCCGTATTGCAATTTAAATTCCAAGTATTCGTGTTAAAAATCCAATACGGCCTTTTGAAAAACTCCTGCTTACAATTTATGTTTTAACACATCGGAGTGTTATGGAAGGTTAAAAATGTTAAAGTGCAAAGTCTCAGTTGCCTTTCATGGCTATTTCTCGCCGAATTCAGATTGCTGCTGTTCCACTTCTTTCAATTTCAGGGCGTTTTGCTCCTTGTTGTGGCGCTCGGCTTCACGTTCGTCCCTGCCCTTCGAAGCGGTTGCCGCTTCGGAGTCTGTACAACTGGTCGGTATGAGTGCCGCCTCAGTGGCGTCATAAACCAACGGTAAGGCGGCCGGCTTCGTCTCTAGTATAAGTTCGCCGCTGACAGGCATTTGCGAGCCGTCAAACGATACGCTGGCCGTGATGCGTATTTTCCCGGGGGTTAACGTGGACTGAATCAGGGCCGGTGCCGTGCCCCACCGGACTGGTGCCGGATTGGCCATGATGTCTGCACCCCCCAGCAGGCGTCCTTCCCCTTCTACTGTAAAATGGATTGAGTAATTGTTAAGCCGCTTGATGTTGCCGTTCTTGTCGGCAACGGCGGCTACAACTGTCACGAAGTCGGAGCCGTCGGCTTTCAGTTCTGTTCCTTCGCTGTCAGCCCACAGAAGCAGTTTCTCTGGCCGGCGCGCCGGCATCACTTTGTGTGTAGCCGCCACTTTCCCGTCTATTAGTCCTTCGGCGAGCAGATACACCTCGTCCTGCCTGCCGGCTCTCGACAGCGCTTTGTCCGTCATGAAGTCATAAACGTCAGGAAAGGTAATCACAGGCGACGGCATTCCTGGGCGGTTCTTGTCTTTTCGGTAAATATGCGTTTTGCCTCCTTTGTTGAAAGTCAGCCTTACTTCGTCACAGTTGGAATAGACCGTCACGTCCTTGCCGGAAAAAGGTGTCATTTCATGAGCTATGTATACCATGGGGCCACTTCCCGCATTTCCGTCCTGTTTCTCGGCAGGTCGTTGAGACATAAACATGTAATAGGAATATTTGGGCTGGCGGAAGACGTCTGCCAAACCTCCGTAGAATGGGTCGGGATGGTAGCCGCGCTGATGGTCGAACGAATGCCACAAGCATCCCCCGACATGCTGTGGTGTCTGTTTGTGTAGCACATCGAAGCTGGTTACCGGATAAGATGGAGCGGCATAGTGCCGGGTCTGGACCAGCATGGGCTGTTCGCCCCAGTTGCGGGCTACGCGGCTGGGAGAATTGTGGGAGTTCCAGTCATCGACATTGTCGCCCCATTCTCTGGTAAAATAGGTTTTTGAAGGATCGTGTTTCGAGGTGGCGTCCTGCATGCTTGCCGGATGGGCAAAGTAAACCGGAAAACTCTCATGGCCCCGTGCCTCGCTGTCGCAGCCGCTGTAGCAATAAGGATAGGGATATTCGGCATCGACTATGTTACGGGCCTTTTGGGCGAAGTCCGCCGGATACCATGTCTCGTTCAGAATAGGTTCCCACAACCATACGCAGGGATGGTTTCTGTCGCGGCGCACAAGATTGCGGATGTCGCTGTAGACACGTTGGGCAAATTCCGGCGCATCGTTCCAGAACTGCCATCCGGGCGTATTGTCAATAACAAACAGGCCCAGTTCATCGCAGGCGTCCATGAATGCCGGATCCTGCGGGCAATGGGCATTGCGGATAACCTCTATGCCGGCTTCTTTCAGTTTTTTTGCATCACGCCAGTGTACGCTGTTGGGCACGGCATTGCCTACCACCGCGAAATCCTGATGGCGGTTGGCGCCGATCAAAGGTTTGCCGTAGGGCTTGCCGTTAAGCCAGAATCCGTCTTTGGCCTTGAACTCAATGCTGCGGATGCCGATGCGCCGGCGATAGCCGTCTACCGCATTACCGCTGCGGTCCAGCACCCGTATCTGCAAGTCATATAATATTGGCGAAGATGGGCTCCACAGCATGGGGCGCTTCACTTCTGCTTGATGGGAGGAAACGGCTGTTTTTCCGCTCCTGACAGATATCTTGTCGTTGATGTGCAGCACTTGCTTGCCGTCGGGTTGCAGCAGCGTGTATTCCACTACGCCTGAAAAGGCTTTCTCAGTGGCATTGCGAATGTGTGAGCGTAGATTCACTGTAGCCGAGGTGTCCGACACTTTATCGAAACTGACGAACAGGCCGCCGCCAGCCACTTCGTTCTCGTAATTGGGGTCGGTGATGAACACTTCGCTGTGGGCTACAAGCCAGCAGTCCCTATAAATGCCGCCAAAGTAAGTGTAGTCCAGTACGTTCTGTGCTTTTCCCGGAGGGTAGGAAGGGTCATTGCTGTTGTCTGCCCACACGGCAATGACGTTGTCGCCTTTCCAGTTGACGGCATCTGTTATATCAACGACAACCGGCAGATAGCCGCCGAAGTGTTCGGCCAGCAGTTTGCCGTTGACGAAAACTTTGCTTTTCCCCATGATAGCCTCGAAATGGAGAAATAGTTTTTTGTTTTTAAAGGAGGCTTGTGGGGTGAAATGTTTGCGATACCATATTTCACCTTGATAATTAATGCAGCCGCTGGCTTCTGTCGGCAGGTATTCTATTCCGTTGGGCAGGGACACCACAGGCCAGTCGGTATCGTTGAAGTCTTTGGCCTGGGCTCCGCCAGCGGCGCCTTTGTGGAAACGCCATGCCGGATTCATGGAATAGACTTCACGGCCGCAGTCTTTTAAAAGGAAGAAACCGGCTGTGGAAAATTCCGGTTGGCGGGTTGCAGGCATGGGCAGTACTGTAAGGTAGAAAAAGAGGCAGTAAATGATTCTTTTCATGCTATCGGTGAATTTAGGTTGGTTATAATAGGACTTTTGTGCTGTTGGGGGGAACAGTATGGAATAGTTGGGCAAATATACTTGTTTCTTTCTGAAGACAGTTATTGTTATGTGATGAAACTCTTACAAAATATCCGGACAGATTAAAAAGGACACTTCGTGAATATAAAAAAGTTGCTTAACTTTGCAGCTAAATACCAATTACTTAAAATTATGAAAAAAATAGTTATGCTTTGCCTGTCTCTTGTCATGGGATGGGGCATGGCACATGCCGATGAGGGCATGTGGCTTCTGAAACTGATGAAACAGCAACATCTTGAGGATTCCCTCCGAAAGGCCGGATTGCAACTTTCCCCCGAGGCTCTTTACAGTGAAACATCATCGTCGTTGCGCGAGTGCATCGGCATTTTCGGAGGTGGCTGTACGGGCGAGGTTGTTTCGCCCGATGGCTTGGTGCTGACAAATCATCATTGCGGTTTTAGCTTTGTGCATGAAATGAGTGGTATCGGCCATGATTATATGAAGGACGGCTATTTTGCCAAGAGCCGTTCCGAAGAATTGCGCACTCCCGCAAGCTTGGGTTTCACTTTTGTGCTTCGTATTGTTGACGTGACTGATGAGGTAAATGCTGCCGCAGTAAAGGACGGTGCCGATACTTATACATCGCAGAGCCAGGCTTTCTTGGAACCGTTGGCGCAGAAACTGTTTAAGAAAAGTGATTTACGCAAGAAAAAAGGCATGAGCGTACGCATCGTCCCGTTCTTTGGTGCCAATCGTTTCTATATGTTCTATGAACAGCGTTTTACAGACGTTCGTCTGGTTGCCAACCCGCCATATAATATCGGTCAGTTTGGTGGCAATTCTGATAATTGGGTTTGGCCGCGGCATAGTGCCGATTTTGCCATGTTCCGCATTTATGCCGATAAAAATGGTGATCCGGCCCCTTATAGTCCTGACAATGTGCCCCTCAAATGCAAAAAATATCTTCCTATTTCACTCAAAGGTATAGACGAGGGGGATTATACCATGATTATGGGATTTCCCGGCCGTACCAGCCGTTTCCTAACAGCCTCGCAGGTGGAATTACGTACACAGAGTACGAATGCTCCCATAGTTCTGGCTGGAAATCCATTGTTGGATTATTATAAGAAACTGATGGACCAGAGTGATGAATTACGCCTTTTGCTTGAAGACGAGTATTTCTCGTGGGGCAACAGTATCAAGAATTTTGGCGGTATGAATGAGGCTGTTGAAAAAATCAATTTGGTGGCTCAGAAAAAAAAGGAGGAAGATAAGTTTCGACTCTTTGCAAAAGAGAGTAAAAAACTTGAATATCAAAATATTATAGATTGTATTGACTCTCTCTGCCGCGCGGCAAAAGATACGCTTTACGATCAGGCTCTCTCGCGCATAACTCTTTATGAACAGGACTTTTTGATTCGTCCCAATCTCGTGGATAATTTTGTCACGGCAGTGAAGAAAGGTAATGTCAAGGATATTGAAAAAGCAGGAACGGCCATTATGGATTGGTGTCAGCCTTATTTTGATGCCAAGAAATTGGATATTGATCGTGGAAAAATGGAAATGCTGACGCCCTATTTTGTCAATAACCATAAATTGCGGAATGTGGTTCCGACTTATTTGGCTGAAGGGCAGGACTGGAAAACTTTCTGTGAAAAGGTGTATACTCAATCTGTCTTTGCTGACAGTGCCCGACTGGCGGAAGTCCTGAGCGGGAATAAGGTGGATGTTCTGGTTGATGACCCTCTCTATCAACAGGGAAAAGCATTGGCAGAATATAGTAAGAAAACTATTGCCGGACTGAAGAATTATGAACGTAAGCTCAAGGAACTTGAGAAAATTTATGTTCGTGGTCTGTGTGAGATGTATGATTGGTCTAAAGCACCGGATGCTAATTTTACTTTGCGTATGACTTATGGTCATGTGACAGATTTGAAACCGCGTGATGCCGTTCGTTATGATTGGCGGACAGTACTTGATGGTATGTTTGAAAAAGAAAGCAAAATGGAAAGCGATTATTTTGTCAATGAAGATTTGCGGAAACTTTATGAGGCCAAAGATTTTGGCCGTTATGCCCGTAAGGATGGCAAATTGCCCACTTGTTTCCTTTCCAATAATGATATAACAGGGGGTAATTCTGGTTCAGGAGTACTTAATTCCCGTGGAGAACTTATCGGTTTGGCTTTTGACGGCAATATCGAGAGCTTGTCTAGTGACCTTAAGTTTAATCCAACTCTTCAGCGTTGTATAAATGTAGATATCCGTTATGTGCTCTTTATTATAGATAAACTGGGAGGAGCTAAATATGTATTTGATGAATTGGATATTCGTTGAAATAATAATAGCATTGTAAGTTGAATTTAAACGCGAAGAGTGAATTTTCACTCTTCGCGTTTGTTCTTTAATAAAAAACATCGTGCAGGTCTGGGTCTGAGTGTAAATATGTCATGTCTTATTTTCTTTAATATAATAATGTGTATTATATTCTGCAGTTGTATTATTTCCCGATCTATTCCTTTCCTTTTCCACACGGGATAGTTTTTTTACATTCTTTTTTTCGTTAGCTTTTCTTTGTTTGTTGTTATTTGTGTGAGGATGTGTGTATTTTTTTCTTTTGTTGTATATATGTGTTTATCAGTTGTTTGTATTGTTTTGTGTATTATGTAT
>NZ_BEWW01000152.1 GCF_002933955.1 Prevotella sp. MGM2 | reverse complement strand
GTTTAGTATATATCTTCATCAGCGGTTCAGAAATAATTGACAATATAATCCTCTTTATTGAGACGGCTCTCGAAGCAGGCTATGCCAAAGTCGTAAAGATTGAAAGTGACGCGCACACGGGCATCGGCTTTCAACCGGCTCCATATCCTACGGGCTGCACGGTTGCGGCCTATGCCACGAAGAACAAAAAAGGCTTTCGGACCGGCACGGCGTACTGCCATTTCAAGAAATTCGGAGGAAATTCCACTTGCATCGGCATAAAAAAAATCAGCCTGCGCCGGCAATGTTTCCGTGCCGAACGCCGTATTTCCTTCCTGCGCCGGCTGTTCTCTTCTATGAGCCTCCAACGGCCGGCCGCCGTTTTGCGTTCCGTGATCCGCACCGGACATATTATATACCTGCGCATGTGCAAGGGCTGCGCGAACATACTGCTCCACCAGCGGACTGCCGCTGGAAGAAAGCCATACGGACGATGCGCCGGAGGCATTGGCCACACGGAAGAGCAGGCGCAAATCACACTCGCGCAATCCATCGGCCGCTTTTTGTTCCTGAAAGCACCGGTGCAAGGGAGCATAGGCATAATACTGTCCGCTTTCATAGATGACGCCTGTCACGAAACCGAAGGCAAAGGGAGAATGGATGCCGTAGCCGCAACGGTGGCGAAAACGCAGCAGCCAGCGCAAGCAACGCGGGAGTAGGTCGGAATAACGATTCATCACCTGACAAAGATACGACTTTAATACCAATAAACATATAAGAAACGAAAGTACATGCCTAACACCATGCGGCGCGTCTCCTATATGAGAGACGCGCCGCATGGTTTGTTTAAAGTGTCAGGTCAAAACCTGGTGGGCTATCAGGCTTCAGCCTCTTCCACGATGCGTTTCTTGCCCAGCACGCGATAGGCGATGGGGGCTGCAAGGAAGATGGAAGAGCAGGTACCGAAGATGACACCGAGAATCATGGCGAAAGCGAATGAGCGGATGCTGTCGCCGCCAAGGAAGAAGATACACAGGAGCACGAGCAGCGTCGTGGCAGATGTCATGATGGTACGCGTCAGGGTGCTGTTGAGCGAATCGTTGAAGAGACGTTCGGTGGTACGCTTGGGATAGAGCCCCAGGTTTTCGCGTATACGGTCAAACACCACCACTTTGTCGTTGATGGAGTAACCGATGGCTGTCAGTATAGCACCTATGAACGTCTGGTCGATTTCCATGGAGAAAGGCAGGAACTTCCAGCAGAGGGCGTACATGCCGATGATGAAGAACGTGTCGATGCACAAGGCCACTACGCTACCTATGGAGAAAGCCACGTTGCGGAAGCGCACGAGGATGTAGAGGAAGATGGCGATGAGCGAGAAGAACACGGCCTTCACGGCGCCTGCCGTCATGTCCTTGGCCACGGAAGAGTCCACTTTCTGTGATGAAACAATGGAGCCTCCTGCGCGGTTCTCACGGTCAACGAATGTTTTGTAGTCGGCCGTAATAAGACCGGCGTTGTGGAGCGCGTCGTAAACGAACTTGTTCACCACTTCATCCTGTCCGTTCACCATATAGTTGGTCGTGAGGCGGATACATTCGTTCTCAGCGGTCACTACCTTGATCGCCTTCACCGAAGCCTTGGGCTCATCGGTTTTGGCCACGGCCTGCTGTACGGCAGCGGCCACCTCTTCAGGAGTAACCTTGTCGTTTTCAAACTGAATGACATAGTTGCGACCGCCGGTGAAGTCGATACCCTGTGAAAGGCCGAACACGGCGAGGCTGGCGCCGAACACAACGGCCAGAACGGCAAATACCACCATTGAATTGCGCGCTTTCTTCATGAAAGCCACTTTCGAGTTCTGAAGGAAATTTTTCGTAATGGAGGTGGTGAAAGTGATGTTCTGCCACTTGTCGCGGTTAAGGAAGTGTTCGTAAGCGATACGGGTGAGCCATACTGCCGTGAAGAACGACACCACGATGCCGATGCCCAGCGTGAGGGCAAAGCCACGGATGGCTCCCGTTCCGAAGTTATAAAGAATGATGGCCGTGATGATAGACGTGAGGTTGGAGTCGAAGATGGCCGAGAAGGCATTGCCGTAACCGTCGGCCAAAGCCGTCTTGATGTTCTTGCCGGCGCGCAGTTCCTCCTTGGTGCGTTCGTAGATAAGCACGTTGGCGTCGACAGCCATACCGAGCGAAAGCACCATACCGGCAATACCGCTCATGGTGAGAGCCGCCTGGAAGGAGGTGAGGATGCCCAGCGTGAAGAAGAAGTTGAGCAGAAGGGCGATGTTGGCTACCATACCTGTGCGGAAGCCGTAGAAGCAGCACATGAAAATCATGAGCAGGATGAAGGCTACCACGCAGGCGGTGAAACCGGCCTTGATGGAGGCTTCGCCGAGCGAGGGACCTACGGTTTCGGTCTGCACCGTCACGAGGGGCACGCTCATCTTACCGCTGTTGAGCACGATGGCCAGGGCGCGGGTGTCGTCGGGCGTGAAACTGCCTGAAATCTGCGAGTTGGCTCCAAGGCGTGCTTCGGGCGCAGGCGTGCTGTACACTTTGTTATCGAGCACGATGGCAATGGGCTTGCCGATGTTCTTGCCGGTGATGTCGGCCCAGATGCGGGCGGCCTCAGGCTGCATGGTCATCGACACGATGGGGCGGTGGGCACCGTCCTGCTCAAAGTCGGGCTTGGCGTCCTGAATGATGTCGGTTTCGGCCGCGCTGAGTTCGGGCTTCACGCCTCCGGCATCAGCCGCCGTACCTTTAAGGATATAGAGGGCGTACTGTCCCTGAAGTTCGGGCTGTGCCGAGAAAGCCATGCTGAAAGTGCGCATGATCTGCTTGGCCGAGTCTGTGCGGAGAGCATTCTCTACGGCTGTCATGTCGGCTTTCGTGGCCACCGTTCCGGCGCAGATGCCGCCGGCGTTCTGCATGGCGAGCACGTCGCCGATTTTCTTCGTAACGGTTTCGAGTTCCTTGGGGTTGTTCTTTTTAGGTTGCGTTACGGTGATGGGGAAATTGCGGAGCTGCTCAAGTTCGCCGGCCACCTGATCTACGGTAGTCATGGTCCAGAACTCAAGGTTGGCGCTTCCCGTGAGGAGCTGTTCCACGTCCTCGGGATCGGTCACGCCGGGCATCTCCACCATAATCTGGCCGAGCTGGCCCTTACCGCGCAGCACCTGTATGTTGGGCTGTGCCACACCGTATTGGTCGATACGCGAGCTGATCACCTTGTAGGCATTATCTACGGCGGCGGAAATATTCTTCTCAAGCGCGGCTTTCACATCGGCGTCGGTGCTCTGATAACTGATGCCGTCGTTGCTCATTTTCTCGGCAAACACGGCTCCGAGCTGATTCTGGCCGTTGGCGGCCTCATACTTCTTCATGAAAAGTTCCACGAAGTCGCCGCCCGTACGGGCCGCTTCCTTGCGGGCTTCGGCCACCATCTTCTGGAAGGCGGGTTCCTTGGCCTTTGAGCCGGCATAGCTGTTCACCATGTCGGGCACAGACACCTCGAGCAGGAAGCTCACGCCGCCCTTGAGGTCAAGGCCGAGGCCTATCTGCAGTTTTTCGCATTCGGCCAGGGTTTTCCAGCCCAGATAAACTTTCTCGTTGCGCTTTTGGTCAAGATAGGCTCTGGCGGCCTCCTTGCCCTTGGTTGCCTCTATTTTGTCCGCCTCACTCTTGTAGTGGTTGGTCACCCACGAAAAAGAGAAATAGTAAAGGCAGATGAGTGTCAGCAACACAGCAATGACTTTTACAAATCCTTTGTTTTGCATTTTTCGTTATTATGTTTTTTGTTATTGATTTTTCAATAAAAAATATTTCAACGTGCAAATATACACGATTTTTTTCAAATGTTACCTTATTTACAGTCAATTTATATAGTCCTCCCTGATGCCGCCATGCACATAGCCTCAAAAAAATCTCAAAACGAGTTTTTTTAACACTATTTGCTTTCCGCCGGAA
>NZ_BEWW01000151.1 GCF_002933955.1 Prevotella sp. MGM2 | reverse complement strand
TTACGACAGACAATGGCGATGTGAGAGGAACGGGAGTATCGCTCTACCAATATAATTTGCCGATGGACACACTGTATCTTCCGGCGCACAGCCGCGGACGCATTGTTGTGGGACATATCATGCGCCGCTCCCCATTGCCCGGTATTCACGATGTAGGCATAAAGGTAAGGAAACTGTCTGATCAAAGCCTTTCTGGCGATAGTCGCAGCAAGGCAGCAACACGTGGCTGTACCATTTCAAACAAAGCGGTATTCTAGTCTGCTTTATAATAACCTTGTCATAATTGGCGATGGCAGGTAACTTACATAACACTTGATACAGTAAAGTCTACAATATATAAAAATGTCAGGAGCTGCGGTTGCCAATGCAAACCGCAGCTCCTGACATTTATGGGAATAAGTGGATTTTATTCGGCAACGATTTCAAACACGCGGCTGTTCATTTTCGAGCCGGTGAATACGGACAGGCCGATATTCATGAGAAAGTCGCCTGAATAAATACCAACATTGCGGTCGTCCTGTCCCTGACGGTTAATCTCCTTCACCACGTAGCGGCGATTGACATCAAGGCCGCGCAGCGTCACGTTAGAGCGATATTCATTGTAGCGCGGATAAATGTCGAAGGTGAAGAGTACGGCACGCTGTTTCGATTTGTCAGCATACATCGTAGCCGTATGTTCGCCTGAATAAGGAGAGACAAGGCCGTAACGGTCGCCGTCGAGAATAGTACTCTTCAGACGATTGTAGTCAGCGATGGACTTTTTGCAGAAATCCTGTTCATTCTTCTTCATGTCGGCAAATTTGATGTCGAAACCAAACTTACCCATCATGGCCACGTTTATACGGAATTTTATGCTGGCAGAACGGTTCCAGGTGGTAACGTGGGCACATTGTGCCTTGACTGGGAACACCTGAGAAAAGCCCCACTGTATGAAAAGGCGCTCAATGGGATCAGTGTTGTCGCTTGGCCAGAATTCGGTAAAATACTTCAAGGCCTCATAGTCCGAACGGCCGCTGCCACCGGAGCAGAGCATCATGGGAAGGTCGGGATACTTGGCTTTGATACGGTCGAGCACGTTGTAAAGACCGCGCACATAATCTACATAAAGATGACTCTGGCGATCTTTTCCCTCATAGTTGGAGTAGATATTTGTGATAGGGCTGTTGCAATCCCACTTGAAGAACGCGATGTCAGGATACTTGGTCATAAGATCATCTACGATGGAGAACACATAATCCTGCACTTTGAGATTGGCCAGGTCGAGCACAAGCTGATTGCGATAATGATATTCTTTACGGTTTGGCAGAGTAATGACCCAGTCTTTATGCTTTTCATAAAGTTCGCTTTTGGGATTGACCATTTCCGGTTCAATCCACAAACCGAACTTTACTCCCTGTTTTTTCGCCTCTTCCGTCAGACGGCCGATACCGTTGGGTAGTTTGTCCTTTATCTCAAGCCAGTCGCCCAGTCCCTGACGGTCGCTGTTGCGGGGATATTTCGTGCCGAACCATCCGTCGTCAAGCAGAAACATGTCTACGCCGAGTTCTTTGGCTTCGCCGATAAGGCCGATAAGTTTCTCTTCGTCAAAGTTGAAGTAGGTAGCCTCCCAGTTGTTGAGGAGTGTCATACGCGATTTGTCGCCGTCCTTGAGCGAATGGGCGCGTGCCCAGTCGTGGAGGTTGCGGCTGGCCTGTCCCGTTCCAGCATAGCTGAGTGTGAAGATGAATTCCGGTGTGCGGAAAGTCTCTCCTTTTTTAAGGGTGTATTGAGATGCGTAAGGATTGATGCCGCTGATGACGCGCAGGTGCCCCATGTGGTCTTCTTCGAATGTAAAACGGAAATTGCCAGTCCATCCGAGTGTGCCGGTGAGTACGGTGCCGGCCTCTTCCTGTGCGGGGACATCGAATGCCAGCTGGAAGAAAGGCGA
>NZ_BEWW01000150.1 GCF_002933955.1 Prevotella sp. MGM2 | reverse complement strand
CTCCAAGACCTTGCCACCGCCATGCCGGATGTCAGTCTCATCAAACATTCCCAAAGCGCCCCACGCCACACACCCACCCACCGCGTCTCGGCCCTCGAAGGCTCATGCGTGGCACACCTGCTGGGAACATCCTTCTGCGTCAACTCCTTCCACCATCAGGCCGTAGGAGATCCCGGCCCCGCACTGCGGATAACGGCACGCTCCGCCGACGGCGTGGCGGAAGCCCTTGAAAGCACCCGAATGAAACCCGTCACAGCCGTACAATGGCATCCCGAATGCTTCCTCGAAGGCGGCGACGGAAGCATGCGGCCCCTCTTCGGACATTTCATAAAGCAAGCCGAAAAATACCGGAGCGCCAAAGAAATGCACCACACCATCCTGACGCTCGACTCCCATTGCGACACCCCCATGTGGTACGGCAAAGACGCCCGCCTTGAAGTCCGCCAGCCACACGTCCTGATGGACCTTCACCGAATGAGCGAGGGAATGCTCGACGCAGTATGTATGGT
>NZ_BEWW01000149.1 GCF_002933955.1 Prevotella sp. MGM2 | reverse complement strand
GTGTTTTCGGAGTGACCCTTTATTTCCCCTATAAGAATGCCGCCGGCGCTGAAAAATTGATCCAGCAGCAGTACAATGTTGAGAGAATGGCCGGTAACATCTATGCAACGATCAATCCTAACACGGTAGACTTCAACGGCCAGAAACTCTCTTTGCTCAACAGCAAGGATGAGGCTAACAGAGAATATCAGCTGGATAAGGCCAAAACGGCCGAAGGCAAACTGATTTCCCGCGCCGCTTCCAAGAATGGCCTGTATGAGATTCCCGTTGTCAACGTGTTCAATGAACAGGGAGATGTGATGAAGGCGCCTGCGACAGACGATAAAGTTCTCTATGCCCTTGCCGCTACTGACAACACTACCAAGGGAAAGGACGGTAAGCCCATCGGACGTAAGGTTTATTCACGCTATGAAATTGAAGTCAATGCTAAGACTGCCACGGCCTTGACTAATGCAGATTTCGAACTTGTTGGTAAAGGCGCTACTGCCGGCGATGGTTCCGTTTATAATTATCTCTTCTCTGAAGAGGCAGCCTCTGCCGGTGATTTGGGTGGCACGCTCCAGCTGAAGCCAGTCTTTGAAGAGCACAAAGCCAAAGGTGCGCAGAAGGTTTATCGCAAATATTTGATTTGTACCGATGCCAGCAAACCCTCCGGCACGACTTCTGCCGCTGAAAGGAATGCAGCTGTTAATGCTATGAACGGTAACGAGGGCTTCAAGGAGGTTCTGGCCGAAGGCACTGACCGTTTCAACGAAATAGGGGTGGCTATCAGCGCTCAGTATAATGGTTGGATTTTCACTTACGACTATTATATCTGGAACTATAACGGTTCGATCTACAAGAATACGTATAAGGTTATCTATACGAAACCTATGATTGAGACCCAAAGCATTACGATGACTCATACGCCGGCTAGCAACCAGTTGCAGGTGGTGACGGAATCTAATCCCAAGTTCAGCGAATTGCTCTGCATGGCTGCTGAAAATAAAAAATGGGTTGACAATGTCAAGACTGTCAGTGTAGGTGCTGTGACTGGTGAAAGCGGTGTCAGAGTATCAGGAAATGAATTCTCAGCTATTACGTTTACTGATGCAAAAGACCAGAATGTACAGAATGTGGCTCTTACCGGCAATGCCGCTACCGGTGTAGCTTTGGCTGCAGCTAATGTCAAGAAATTGTCTCTGACTTATAATCCTGCCGCAATTGCTTTGGGAAAAGTCTATACGGTTCCTGTGAAATTCTATAATGCACAAGGCAATATGGTTAACACCGTGAATATTCTGTTTACGATGAACCGTCCGGAGAAGTACGATGGATTTATCCAGCGTATTGCCGCCGCCTTTGACGGAGACCTTACTATCGCTTGGGCTGACTATGATGCCAACCATCCCGGTTACGCCTTCTACAACATGTCCGGTTCTTATAACAATGTTGGTAAGGATTTGAATACTCCTGTTCTGACCGGCGCCGAGAGCAAGATTCTTTTTAAGGATATGACGGTTTATAACCAGGCGAATAAGAATGAAGCTTACAAGCCCGTTCTTACGACCAACTGGCAGTATGCCAATCCTTTTGAGTTCAACGAAAAGATAGCCGTGCCTATAGCTGCAATTGACAGATCCAGCAAGGTAGCTGGCGCAGAGGATTATGAATATAACCTTGAAGCCGGTGTCAAGTACTTCGGTTTGGGCAATCTTTATGCCGCTACCGAGAACTTCCGCCTGAAGTGGTACAGTCCTATTTACCATGCTCCTTTCCAGCTGACTAAGGATTTGGTGATCGACTATCCCGGTGTGATGGACATGACGAATGCAAGCATCAAGTCTACCGACCCCTCTAAGTCTGGTGAAAACCTTATCTCCTATTTGGCTAACAGAGACTACCGTATTGCCAAGGTTGAGATCAAACCTATTATGAACGGCAGCATATTTGCCGATTCCAACACCGGTTTGTTCACCAAGTATGAAGTTTCTGCCGATGGTACGAAGATTTCGTTTGAAACCACAGAGAAGGCGGCCCTTCAGGGAACTCCTACGGTTAACTTCCACCTTGTTGTGACGGACGTATTCGGTTGTGTGAAAACGCATACGATTCCTGTGAAGGTTATTCCTAACTCTTCTAACGCTCCCAAGAAGTAATACCGACGGATTTTAATATTTGCGTTTAAGGTTTCGAAAAGGAACTGTGACCCATCGTCTGAAGTTCCTTTCCACTCTTAAAATAAAGACAATGGATTTTTGGAAAATATTTCTGCCCGTGACGCTGGTTTTTCTTTTGGCATCCTGTGGCGGCAAACAGGCCGGTGACAACAGGAATGTGCCCGAGGAACCGGACTCTACCATGTACGTCGTGCTTGACTCCCATACGTCCGATTCGCTCACGTTTACGCAAATCGACTCCAAACGCCGGCGCACAATGGGATATGCCTCAGCCAAAGAAAGGCATGCCGTTTATGGCACCCTCACCGACGGCGATACGCTGGCGGTAGTGCCGCAGTTCAGGCAAAAGCGCATACTGTCCTCCGTCAACTATTCCCAACTGGTAGGCTTGTGGATGTTTGAAGGAGGAGATGGTAACGGCA
>NZ_BEWW01000148.1 GCF_002933955.1 Prevotella sp. MGM2 | reverse complement strand
CCGGAAAGTTGAAACACTTCAAATGTTTGACTTTCAGTTTGCTTAAACAATGTTTTTTAAAAGCCTCCCCTATATGCCGTAATGATATTCCGGCCGGCATCCTCTCACAGCACTTCCACTTCGAGCACACCGCCTTCCATCAGCTTCCGGTGAGCAATGAAAGGGCGGCGCAAGCGTTTGCCGTTAAAGCGGATGCGCGGCGCATGACGGGAGGTTTCGGGGCATGGTATGGCACGGACTACGAGCCGTTTCCCCAGCGGCAAAAGCACAGTCGCTTCGGAAAACAGCGGCCTTCCGACAGTCCATTCCGCCTTGCCGGGACACACTTGGTAAAGCCCCAGAGCAGAAAGGACATACCATGCCGACATCTGCCCGCAATCCTCGTTACCGGCCAAACCGTTGGGAGCGTTCGCATAAAGCGTTTGCAGGATCGTGTTCACAATCATCTGCGTACGGTCGTGCCGGCCGGCGTAGTTGTAAAGGTAAGGAATGTGATGGCCTGGTTCGTTGCCGTGTGCATACTGCCCGATAAGCCCTGTGATGTCGGCCGAAACAACGTTGCCCCTCAACTCGGAGGGCGCAGTGAAGAGGCTGTCAAGCCGCGCGGCAAAGGTACGGCGTCCGCCCATGAGGCGCATCAGGCCGGCTACATCGTGAGGCACAAACCAACTCCACTGCCACGCTGTTCCCTCACAGTAATCATCGGAGCGGTGTTCAGAGCGGAAAGGATCAAAAGGAGTCCGCCAACGGTTCCGGCTGTCGCGTCCGCGCATAAAGCCCGTCCGGGTATCGAAATAATGGCGGTAAGCCTTGGCCATCCGGTCATATTTTCTCCTTGTGCGGCGGTCGCCGGCCCTTTCGGCCAGACGGGCCGTGCACCAGTCGTCATAGGCATATTCCAAAGCCCGGGCCACACTCTCGTTGTGGCGGTCGCAAGGAATGTAGCCTAAAGCGTTCTTGTCGCGCCGTGCCGCCGGCAGCAAGTCGTGTATTTTATATTTCGGAATGCACGGCGCCAACCCTGACGTGTCCGCCACCGCAGCCTTCAGGCA
>NZ_BEWW01000147.1 GCF_002933955.1 Prevotella sp. MGM2 | reverse complement strand
ATGGAAAGCCCCGCTCCGCTGTTACAAAGATACAACTTTTTCAGACCAAAAGCAAGAAATGTTAAAACAGCACAAGGAAAACAGATAACGCCTCTTAGCGAGTCCTTTTATTGCTTATAATGAACATCATCGGACGGCTTTTCCCTAAAAATCAAAAAAAACGGGATTTTATTGACTGGTTAGCGTGTTGCAATCGGATATTTCATTTTAACTTTGCAAATCCTTTAATATATACATTTTATATAAGTAAGCATGAACACAACGCAAGAACTCGTTAAATCGATAGTGGAAGGTATTCAGGAAAAGAAAGGCCGCGACATTGTGGTGACTGACCTGACAAAAATAGAGACGGCTCCCGGAGCCTATTTCGTAATCTGTACCTGCAATTCGCCGCAACAGGTGGATGCGGTTACAGACAGTGTGGAGGAGTTTGCCCGCAAACGTGCCGGAGACAAACCGGCTGCCATTGCCGGCCGCGACAATTGCGTCTGGGTGGCTATGGACTACGGTACGGTGATGGTACATATATTTGTATCAGAATCCCGCGAACACTATGATTTGGAGCATCTTTGGGACGATGCCGGTGTAGAACATATTCCTAATCTTGACTGAAAAAAAGGGGACTTTGGTACGCAAATATCCTTTCGTAGGTTTTTAAAACTTATAGCATACATAATAAATAATGTCACAGCTAACGAACAATCAGAATAAAAAGACCAATATGCCGCGCTTCAACCTGAACTGGCTCTATATCGTCATCATCGTCGGGCTCGGAATCATGTTCTTCCAGGGACAGAATAATCCGGGAAGCGCCAACAAAGAGGTGAACTTCACTGTGTTCCGTCAATATTTGGAAAAAGGCTATGCCAAGGAAGTTGTCATTAACAAGACTGATGACAAGGCCGTGATGAAGCTTAAGCCGGAGAGTGAAAACGTCCGTAAGATTTTTGGCCATGGCCTTGACCGCACAGGCAATGCGCCCACCGTCACAACAGAATGCCCTCCCTTGCCCGATGCCTCGCTGAGCGCGTTGCTCGACAAACACGGAGTGCCTGTAACTTATGAAACCTCAGGCAACTTCTTTCTCACTCTCTTGAGCAACCTGTTGCCCATCATTCTGCTTGTAGGCCTGTGGTTCTATCTCATGAAGCGCATGAGCGGTGGTGGCGGAGGAGCAGCCAACGGTGTTTTTGGAGTGGGAAAAAGCAAGGCGCGTCTCTTCGAAAAAGGGAAAAACGGTACGCACATAACCTTCAAGGATGTAGCCGGACAGGAAGGCGCCAAACAGGAAGTGCAGGAGATCGTGGACTTTCTTAAAAATCCTAAGAAATACACCGATCTGGGTGGAAAAATTCCCAAGGGAGCCTTGCTTGTAGGCCCTCCGGGAACCGGAAAGACACTGTTGGCCAAAGCCGTGGCCGGCGAGGCAGAGGTGCCCTTCTTTTCAATGGCCGGCAGCGATTTCGTAGAAATGTTCGTTGGCGTCGGTGCAAGCCGCGTGCGCGACCTCTTCAGGCAAGCCAAGGAAAAGGCTCCCTGTATAATTTTTATTGACGAAATCGATGCCGTAGGGCGCTCGCGAGGAAAGAATCCCTCCTTCGGCGGAAACGACGAGCGGGAAAACACACTTAACCAGCTTCTGACGGAAATGGACGGCTTCGGCTCCAATTCGGGAGTTATCATTCTGGCCGCCACCAACCGTGTGGAAATTCTCGATCCTGCACTTTTGAGAGCCGGCCGCTTTGACAGGCAAATTCACGTAGACCTGCCGGAACTCTCAGAGCGCGTGGCCATATTCAATGTACATCTGGCACCGCTGAAACTTGAAGACGGACTCGATGTGGACTTCCTTGCACGACAGACTCCGGGCTTTTCGGGAGCAGATATCGCCAACGTCTGCAACGAGGCAGCGCTCATCGCCGCACGTCATAACCGCGCCACGGTAGGCAAGCAGGATTTCCTAGATGCCGTAGACCGTATCATCGGCGGACTGGAAAAAAAATCCAAGGTCATGACTCAAGCTGAAAAACGTACTATTGCCATTCATGAAGCGGGCCATGCCTCAGTGTCGTGGCTATTGAAATATGCCAATCCTCTAGTAAAGGTGACCATCGTACCGCGCGGACAGGCTCTCGGAGCAGCCTGGTATCTTCCCGAAGAGCGCAGCATCACTACCAAAGAGCAGATGCTCGACGAAATATGCGCGACCTTGGGCGGGCGGGCAGCCGAAGAACTTTTCACCGGCCATGTATCGAGTGGCGCACTCAACGATTTGGAACGCGTCACCAAGCGCGCCTATGGCATGGTAGCCTATTTGGGTATGAGTGACGAACTTTCCAATCTCTGTTACTACAATAATCAGGAATATAACTTCACAAAACCTTATTCAGAAAAGACAGCTGAAAAGATTGACGCAGAAGTTAAAAAACTTATAAATGAACAGTATCTCCGTGCCAGACAATTACTTTCCGACAATGCTGTCAAACATGGTAAATTGGCGCAAATCCTTCTGGACCGCGAAGTGATTTTCACAGAAGATGTGGAAAATATCTTTGGCAAGCGCCCATGGAAAAGTCGCGCCGACGAAATTTTGGAAGAGGAGCAGAAAGCCGCAGCGGAAAGTATGGCAGAGGCCAGAGCCGCAGAGATAAAAAATACAGAGAGGGATGTGGCAACGACTGCCGTCTGTGTGGAAGAAAATGCAGATACTGAAACAGCATCCTCAACAACCGGAACCGATACTGCCTCTCGTTCCGAAGGATTAACTGATAAAGATAATCAATAATAATGAAGAATTTGATTTTACGTTCAATGACGGGCGCTCTTTTTGTCGTTGTCCTTGTGAGTTGCATCGTATGGCACCATGTGGCGTTCGCTTTACTGTTTGCACTCATCACAGGACTGACACTTTGGGAGTTTGCCAATAACGTCAACAGTTACGCCGGCGCATCTGTCAACCGACTTATAAATGCCGTAGGTGGTATGTATTTGTTCGCAGCCTTTTATTATTATTTTTCCGGTTACGTGACGGGCGTACAGGAGTCACGCGTATTTATTCCCTACCTTATTACGCTAATCTATCTGCCTGTCAGCGAACTTTATCTGCGGAAGAAAAATCCGTTGAAGAATTGGGCGTACGCCTTCGCTTCGCAAATGTACATAGCATTACCTTTCGCGTTGCTTAACGTCCTGGCTTTCCAATATGACGCTTATGCCGACCGTGTGGAGTACGTAGCCATTGTGCCCCTGTCGGTATTTCTTTTTCTTTGGACAAGCGACACAGGAGCTTATTGCGTAGGCAGTTTGCTCCACAAATATTTCCCCGCCAAACTTTTTGAGCGCATTTCGCCAAACAAATCATGGGTAGGCAGTATCGGCGGCGGCTTGTTATGTCTGGTTGTGGCTACATTGCTGTGGCGCGTATACGGCCGTTTAAACTGGCTGCAATGGTGCGGTTTTGGTATCGTTGTGTGTGTGTTCGGTACGTGGGGCGACCTTGTGGAGAGTTTGTTCAAACGTCAGTTGGGCATAAAAGACAGTGGTCATCTGCTGCCCGGACATGGCGGCCTGCTCGACCGTTTTGATTCATCGTTACTGGCCATTCCTGCAGTTGTGCTGTATCTTTACACTATTACCGTTTTCTGATTATATGAAGTTTCCTGCCGAACATATAAAACAGTGGCTCAACGCTAATATCAACCATCGCATACGCCTTTACGCCGGCGCGGCTTTGGCTTTTGCTGCCGTAATCACTGTTGTATATTATTGCCGGCAGCCGGCTTCTCCTGAATTTACGATTACCGATCAGCTGGACGGCAATATTTTTCCGTCTGCCATCTTGTCTTTGGCTACCACAGATGAGCAAGTCATCAAGCCTGTAGACTCACTTTACGTGGGCAATCCTAAATCGTGCATCGCCGTCCGCCTGAAATCCGGCAGACCCAACAGTGTTGTGCGGATAGAGCTGGAGGGCACTCCTTTTTATGCGCGCTCCGTGTCTGAATTTGTTTTGCCGGAAGCCCGTACGGAGTACACCGTTTACCCCGATATACAATGGAACTATGAAGCGTTACGTCACAACGTTCAAGCCGAACCGGTCAGCGTAGTGGCAACAGTTGAGATGAACGGAGTCGCATTGGGGCAGCGCATGCGTACCTACTCCGTGCGTAGTGTGAACGAATGTCTTTTAGGATATAATGCCGTCTACCCTGACGGCAAACGCAAATTCGTCAGTACGCGTCTGTTGTTCGCTGCTTATGTCAACGAGGAAAACCCGCTTATAGACCAAGTGTTGCGCGAGGCCCTCAATACGCGTATCGTGAGACGTTTCCTTGGCTATCAGTCGGGAACTCCGGCTTCGGTAGACAAACAGGTCTATGCTTTGTGGCATGTTCTGCAAAAGCGAAATTTCAAATACAGTTCCATTTCCAACTCCAGTTTGTCGAGCAACGTAGTCTATTCACAGCGTGTGCGTACTTTCGATGATGCCTTCAGCACTTCACAGATAAATTGTGTGGACGGCAGTGTGCTGTTTGCCTCCCTGTTGCGTGCCGTCAATATCACCCCTGTGCTCGTGCAAATGCCCGGTCACATGTTCGTAGGCTATTATCGGGACAAAGAACACAAGGACCTGACCTTCCTTGAGACAACAATGATTGGAGATGTGTACTTGGACGATTACTTTCCCGAAGAACGACTTGATTCCACCATGCGGGGACGCACTCAGAGTGAAATGTCAAAACTGACCTTCGAGAAATCCAAGGAATATGCCAACCGCGAATATCGCAAGTATGAAAAAGACATACGGGCCAATAAGCAAGGATTCATGTTTGTGGAAATATCAAAAGCCGTGCGTGCTAAAATTCAGCCTATAGGTTGCTGAGTGCTCAGGCAGCGGCAAGATGAAACAAACGGAAGCGGGCATATTACCCAAAACAGTCCGGGAGACAGTCCTCCTCATAAGAAAATCCCTTTGTGCCGCAGGATATTCAGCTAAGAATGAATACTCCGTAGGCACAAAGGGATTTTTCCCGTTACTCCGATACAGACTGGTTAATACGCCATATCGGTATCTTATTTTTTCTTCGAAGCCTTAGGCAGGACTATTTTCATCCAGACGCCTTTATGGTCGGTAGGCCATATACCCAGCGGAGTGATAAAATTCTCTTTCATGGGATTAGGCGTCCGCACGCTCTTGGCAATGCTTTTCTCCGGACCAAAAATGCGGCAGTCCTTTATTTTAATACCCTTGCCCTTTAAGAAGAGATAATCAATGCGGTCGCGTTCGTCAGCTTTGGGCGCCCAAGTCAGCCGTTTCACTTCAACATCAGGATTGTCGGAAGGATAAGTGAAACCGGGATATTTCACGATGTTGGGATAGTACGTGCGATAAGCGTCCGAAAAGCCGGCTTTTTCAAGCATCGTAGTCACCGTCCACGGAATTACCAGTCCGTTGTGGTCATAAAGATTCGCCGTTTCAGCCGTCCAGTCCAGATGTGAAGGTTCATTGAAGTCACCGCCCAATATGATATTGTAGCCGGCCTTTTCATCCTTTTCCGCCTGTTTGATGAAGAGAGCTATAGCGTCATCGCGCAATGAAATGTCGCTGCGGCGCAATACTTCTTCAGCACTTGTGGGAATGGGAATTTCCGTCCAGTCCACGCCACTGTATCCGCGCACGTCGTAATAAGCGTCGTTCTGATAGTCGAGATGAGCCGTGTAGACGGCAAACCGGTGCCCCTTTGCCTCGCAGAGCAAACGGTATATGCTGCCATGGTCGCCCTCACAGGGGAAAACCGTAAGCGAGTCAGTGATGGGATAGCGGCTCAGAAGCCCCGTGTCATAACTATAGAAACTGTAATATTGCAGGCCGCGTTTCTGCAGATCATTTGTGAGCCGCAACGTAAAGTTGGTGTTCTTGTAATTGCGCACTTCACTCAATGTCACAAAGTCGGGTTGCAGCCTTACAATCTCGTCGACAATGGCATCGTAGCCTCCTTTCACCATTGTTCCTTCCTGCCAGATGTTCCATTGCAGTACGGTAAACTCGTCCGTCCTCTTGGCCGCAGACTGAAGAGCAGGTAAAAAAATCAGCAGTAAGACCGCCATTTTCCGTACCGTAGCCGGTAACCACGGTAGTGTTTGTAGATAAAAAAGTTTTAAGAACATGATATTTTGTGTTAGTCGTTCGCAAAGGTACGAAAATGAATGCAACAAAGCACTCGGATGATTTGTTTTTTCTTTCGTATGGTTGCGCACTTCACCGGAAGCCTCTATGAGCACAATGCACAACAGATGCATTACTTCAACAGCCCTTAAATCCTTTGCAATTGAAAGCCCGGAACCGCCAATCTACGCGCCGGAAAATATTGTTGAGGCCTTTTCCTTCTTCTGTTTGTGATTTTAACACAATTTGCTTTTGGGCGAAAAATGTCGTATCTTTGTAACAGCGGAGCGGGGCTTTCCAATGGGAAGTCCCGCTTTTTC
>NZ_BEWW01000146.1 GCF_002933955.1 Prevotella sp. MGM2 | reverse complement strand
TCTATATACCGTTGTCCACGATGTCCGCGTAGAGTTCCGGCGGTGTCTTTTCAAGGGCGTTGAGCACGGCCTGCTCGATTTTCGCTATTGATTTTTCAAGGCAGTGGGCTATTTCCTGATAGCAAACGGGAACCTCCATGGGCATTGTGGTGATGCGGTTGGGGCCTTTCACCAGATAGTCTTCGGGAGCGTTGGAACCGAGATCGGTCAACGCCGCACCGACGTGAATCTTTATGCGTTCGGCCATGCGTTCGCTCACAACCATGTTGTGCTGACGGCTCATGTATTCCTTGATATCGGCCGTAAAGTCATCGCCTGCCATTTTAATGGAGTTGTTCGAGACAATTCCGCCAAGCGATATCACGGCAATTTCCGTAGTTCCGCCACCGATGTCGACAACCATGTTGCCTTCGGGTGCATTCACATCGATACCTATGCCGATGGCTGCCGCCATAGGTTCGTAAAGGAGGAAAATGTCGCGCCCGCCGGCATGCTCTGCAGAATCGCGCACTGCGCGCAACTCAACTTCCGTCGAACCGGACGGCACGCCGATAACCATGCGCAGCGAGGGGGAGAAAAGACGTTTGCCGCGATGCACCATCTTGATAAGTCCGCGCATCATTTGCTCGCAAGCGTTGAAGTCGGCAATCACACCGTCGCGCAGGGGGCGTATGACGCGGATGCTATCGTTGGTCTTCTCATACATCAGCTTGGCACGTCCGCCAACGGCTATCATTTTTTCGCTATGCCGGTCGAGAGCCACCACCGAAGGTTCGTTCACGGCAATCTGATCGTCACTGATAATGATGGTATTGGCCGTACCCAAGTCGATGGCCAACTCTTGCGTGAAAGAAAATAATTTTGAAAATATGCTCATAAACAATTGCTTCGCAAATTAAAATAAGGATGACAGAGCGATAGGATCAGCGCGTAAACCATTCATGAATGGCTGCATCGTAACGGCTTGAGACGCCAAAGGCGCGCGTAGCCAGGAGACGGCGGTCGGAAAGATCGGTCTCGGCACCTTTTTCATTGAGGATGTGAAGCAAAACAGGGTATTCGGCCTTTGAAGGAACGATAACCACATCGTTGAAATTTTTTGCGCCTGCACGGATCAACGATATGCCGCCT
Organism: Prevotella sp. MGM2; assembly: GCF_002933955.1. Lineage (GTDB taxonomy): Bacteria > Bacteroidota > Bacteroidia > Bacteroidales > Bacteroidaceae > Alloprevotella. The sequence goes on along the minus strand of NZ_BEWW01000146.1, from coordinate 1,165 downwards.
ATGTCGATTTTCTCGATGATGTCAGCTTCAGAAGCTCCGCTTGCCACGGTCTGTTCAAAGGGATAAAGGTCTACGATGACAAGATCTATCTCGGGAATGTCATACTGTGCCATCTGAGCCTTGTCCTCAGCCAGTTCACGACGTCCGAGAATACCTCCGAACACCTTGGGATGAAGTGTTTTGACACGTCCGCCCAAAATGGAGGGATAAGTCGTGACGTCTTCAACCTTCTGACAGGGATATCCCAGTTCTTCTATAAACTGCTGCGTACCGCCGGTTGAGAGAAATTTTACGCCATCGGCGTGTAACTTTGCCAGAATTTCCTCAAGGCCATCTTTGTGGAAGACGGACACAAGCGCCGTCTTGATTTTTTTTGTTCCGGACATATTGTTTTTAGCTAAAAATGATTGCAGATTACGATGATATGCTTTTAAAAGAGGAAGTTTCTCTCTTTCAGAATGCAAAGTTAGTGTAAGGCGGGAGAAATGCAAAACAAAAATGCAGTTTTTTTACAGCATTGTCCGTATGCCTTCCGTTTATAGGCAAGACTGATGTTTTTCTACATCATAAATTGAAAAATGGGAGGAATCCGACTTTAACACTTTTAACCTTTCGTTACATTCCAAAGTGTTAAAACATAGATTGCAAGTGATGGAAACGAAAAAGTCTTTATTCGAATTCCAACACGAATACTTGGAAATATGAGGTAAACGGTTACTTTGAAAACAGGCGGATGTCACATATAAATGACATCCGCCTGTTTTGCCGCTCGGAGTATAGTCTTGAAAATCAAGCCTCCTATCCTATGCTGCTATTCTCATGAAAAAAGAAAAAGCTACCGAAAAAGAATCAGTAGCAAATTATCTTCTGAGCCGAAAGCCGGACTCGAACCGGCGACCTATTCATTACGAATGAATTGCTCTACCAACTGAGCTATTTCGGCAATATTTTCGCAAATGCGCTGCAAAGGTAATACATATTTTCGAACTGACCAAATCATACTTCCTTTTATTTCCAGCTTTCCCATCAGCTTACGTCATTGAAATTTCATATAGCCACACCATTTGAAAAAAGATGAATAAACGCCGTTCTTATCGTTTTAACATAATTTGCTTTTGCTCTGAAAATGTCGTATATTTGTAACAGCGAAGCGGGGCATTCCATC
>NZ_BEWW01000145.1 GCF_002933955.1 Prevotella sp. MGM2 | reverse complement strand
TAAAACAGGCATGCGGCATACTCCGCCACACCGCATGCCATCACCGCGCCTCACACACAAACATAAAAAAACAAAAAAACGGGGGCTTTCCGTCAGAACTCAAAATAATTTGCTAATTTTGCGCGATTTACAGAAGTATTTTTGAATTTATTTATAAGAAATCTAATCAGATGAACGTGATTACCAAGACCGTCGAGTTGCCTGATGGACGCACCATCAGCATCGAGACCGGCAAGCTGGCCAAACAGGCCGACGGCGCCGTCATGCTGCGCCTCAACAACACCATGCTGCTTGCCACAGTGTGTGGTGCCAAGGACGCAGTGCCCGGCACTGACTTCATGCCCCTTCAGTGCGACTATAAAGAAAAATATTCGGCAGCCGGCCGTTTTCCCGGCGGCTTCACCAAGCGCGAAGGCCGCGCCGGCGACAATGAGATCCTCACCTCACGCCTTGTAGACCGCGCCCTGCGCCCGCTCTTCCCCGCCGACTACCACGCCGAAGTCTTCGTCAACATCACGCTCTTCTCCGCCGACGGCGTAGACATGCCCGACGCTCTGGCCGGCTTTGCCGCATCGGCTGCCCTGGCCTGCTCCGACATTCCCTTCGACGGCCCCATCTCTGAGGTACGCGTGGCACGCATCGAAGGCCAGTACGTAGTCAACCCCACCTTCCAGCAGCTTGAAAAGGCCGACATGGACATCATGGTGGGTGCCACCGAAGAAAACATCATGATGGTGGAAGGCGAAATGGACGAAGTGCCCGAAAGCGCCCTGCTCGAGGCCCTCAAAGTGGCCCACGAGGCCATCAAGCCCATGTGCCGCCTCCAGAAGGAACTCTCCGCCGAACTGGGCAAGGACGTGAAACGCACCTACTGCCACGAGGTCAACGACGAAGAGCTGCGCCAGCAAGTCAAGGACGAATGCTACCAGCCCTGCTACGACATCACCAAGCAGGCCCTCGACAAGCACGCGCGCGCCGAAGCCTTCGAGGCCGTCCGCGAGAACTTCAAGGAAGCCTACGCCGGCGCACACGCCGCCCTCGCTCCCGAAGAGCTTGAGGAAAAGAACGCCCTCATCGACCGCTATTACCACGATGTGGAGCGCGATGCCATGCGCCGCTGCATCCTCGACGAAGGCATCCGCCTCGACGGCCGCAAAACCACCGATATACGCCACATCTGGTGCGAGGTAGACCCCCTGCCAGGACCTCACGGATCGTCCATCTTCACCCGCGGCGAAACGCAGTCGCTCTCCACCTGCACACTCGGAACGAAACTCGACGAAAAACTCGTTGACGACGTGCTGGACAAGAGCTACATGAAGTTCCTCCTCCACTACAACTTCCCCCCCTTCTCCACCGGCGAGGCCCGTGCACAGCGTGGCGTAGGCCGCCGCGAAATAGGCCACGGCCATCTTGCATGGCGTGCCCTGAAAGGACAGATACCCGCCGACTTCCCCTACACCGTGCGCATTGTCAGCGACATCCTTGAGTCCAACGGCTCTTCCTCCATGGCCACCGTCTGCGCCGGCACACTGGCACTCATGGACGCCGGCGTACCCATCAAAGCGCCCGTGAGCGGCATCGCCATGGGCCTGATAAAGAACCCGGGCGAGGACAAATATGCCGTACTGTCCGACATTTTGGGCGACGAAGACCACCTCGGCGACATGGACTTCAAGACCACCGGAACCGCCAAAGGACTCACGGCCACACAAATGGACATCAAGTGCGACGGCCTGTCATACGAAATTCTTGAAAAGGCTCTCATGCAGGCCAAGCAGGCCCGCGAGCACATCCTCGGCAAAATTGTCGAGACAATGGACGCTCCGCGCCCCGACCTCAAACCTCACGTGCCCCGCATCGAGGCTTTCGAAATTCCTAAAGAATACATCGGCGCCGTTATCGGCCCGGGCGGAAAAATCATTCAGGGCATGCAGGAAGAAACCGGCGCCACCATCACCATCGACGAGGAAGACGGCGTAGGCAAGGTACAGGTGAGCGGCCCCGACAAAGCCTCCATCGACGCTGCCATGGCCAAAATCCGCGCCATCGTAGCCATTCCCGAAGTGGGCGAGGTTTATGAAGCCAAAGTGGTGAGCATCATGCCTTACGGCTGCTTCGTGGAATTCATGCCAGGCAAGGAAGGCTTGCTCCACATCAGCGAAATAGCCTGGAAACGCCTTGAAAGCGTTGAGGAAGCCGGCATCAGCGAAGGTGCCACCATCAGCGTAAAACTGCTCGAAATCGATGAGAAAACGGGCAAGTTCCGCCTTTCCCACCGGGTGCTTGAGGAAAAACCAGAAGGCTGGGAGGAACGTCCCGCCCGCCGTCCGCGACGCGAAGGCGAAGGCCGCGAAAACCGTGGTCCCCGCCGCGAACGCCACGACTGACACCGCTAAAATTTGAATGAAAGAGCCATAGCTCCATCCCCTGCCGACATTAAGAATCAATCAACAATCACTAATTATAAAATCCTATTTTTAAACTATGAAAAGAATTACTTCTTTATTCATTCTGCTCATGGTCTCGCTCTTGGGAGTCACAGTCATGGCGCAGAGTTTGGACATTCAAGGAAAGTTCATAAAATCAGTGGGAAGCCCCGTACTTACCCCCGGAAACATCAACGAATCAAAATATTACATACTCTACAACACCGGTAGAAACTGGTTCCCCTATGAAAATGAGGATACCACCGGACTGAAAGCGATAAGTCAGAACCTCAATGACTTCGTAAACACGAAAGACGACAAGTTGAAAGTGATCATCCGTTTCGAGCAAAACAGAACAACAGATGACACCCGCCACTATTATCTGAAAACTGTCTCCGGAAAATATCTCAAGGCACCTACTCACAACAGTGCGGTTACGCTCGTTGACTCCAAAGAAGAGGCCGGCTTCTTCCTTATCAGCCGAACTTACACATCTACTGCACATACAGCCTTTAATGACGGCTATTTCTTCTTAAGAGGAAAAACATCGGAAGACGATAAGACCCATGCCAACCTCAACGGTAATCCGACCAATCATGCCACTCCGGTTGTAGGATGGGCAACTGATACAATCGTAGGAACCGGCAGCAACAACAGTATCTACAGAATTTACCCTGTAACAATTGAAGAAACCTCAACTGTTGCCACTGTCACCCTCAAATATAAGCTAAATGGAAAGATCTATCAGGAAATTCCCGATGTATTGGTAGAAAAAGGCAAACCGGTTCCCTCTTCAGCCATAACTCAATTACCTTATATCAGAATTGACAGCTATGATTATCAGAATGAAAATGTTCCTGATGATTTGAGCGAGATTAACATCACCTGTTCGCCCGTTCTGCCGTTCCAAGTGTCTGAAAACACGGACAACCTCAAATGGCAATCCGTGGAAATACACCGAAACCAAGGTCCCATTAAATGGAAATACGCTGGAGATGATGAAGCCATCAGCACGGTTTCACTAGCCAACTTGTCTAACAAAGTTTATGAAGATGCATACTTGTGGGCCTTCACAGGCAATCTTATTGACGGTTTCAAAATACACAACAAAGCTGCCGGCGCTGACAAGTGGGTACGTTTGTCCGGCGATTATATTCAGATTTCCGCCACAGACGACAACAACTTGTGGTTCTTGAAACAAACAAGGTCATACGATGACAAGACCGACAACTGCTGCTTCCATCTTAAAAATGACAACAGACTCATTAACCGTTTTGCCCCAGAGAACAAACTGAAGACATGGACCGACAACGACCAAGGCTCCACCTGTCACTTTATGTCCGTAGCCGAACCGGTGCTGAACAGGGCCAAGAAACAGATTGGCCGAGGAGAGGTCTTGCCCTTGGGTGCCGTTGGAACTTTCAATGCTACGGCTGATCAGCTCAAACCTATCACCGATGCTTATGACGCCGCATTGGCAGACCCCTACGACTTTGAAAAAGCCGATTTGCTCGGAAAACTTTACAGCGAGGCACCATACGAACTGATTAAATTTGTTCCCAATGCCTATTATCGCATCGTAAACGCCTCCCGCAAAATAAACGGAAAGAACTGCATGCTGGGCTTCGGTGTCTACAACGAAGAAACCATGCCTTTGGGCAACGAGCCGATGTCTATAGTTCCACACACCGTAGGTAACGTTAACCTTATATGGTATCTGGAACAAGATGTCAACAATGAGGATCGCGTACACTTCAAGAATGCCAACATGGGTAAATACATGTCCATGCTGCCTCAATCCAATGAGGACCCCGGAGCGAAATTCGTGGAAACGATATCCAGCGCCGGTTCGTTCCTTCTGACTCCCAAAGAAGCCGAAAATTCCTACACATTCAAGATTACCGGCACATTGGGCGGCGTAATGCACCAGACCGCAGGTGGCAACAGTTGGCGCATCTTCAACTATGACTTTGACGACCCGGCCTCTTATTGGTATTTGATTCCCGCACACTATGTGGAGGTGCCTCTCCTCAGCAACGGCAATGATGATGCCTCCTACGCTACGGCCTACTTCCCGTTTGACGTAGCCTCCTGCGAAGGCGCGACGATGTACACCGGCAAGGTGAACGGCGAGAACGTTGACCTTTACGAAGCTACCGAAGGCGTGGCCGCCAACAACGCCATCATCCTCAAAGGCGAAAAAGGCGCTCAGAAAGCCACCATATTCCTGGGTGAAGGTACCGGCACAAGCGAAGGCCTCAGCGGCACAAACGTAATCAAGAACGTAGCGGCCAACTCGGTCCTCACTCTGGGACGCTCCACTGACAACAGCAAAGGCACCGCCTTCTACACCTTTACAGGCACCAGCATCAATGCCAATAAGGCTTACATCGAAAACGCCGTTTCCCAAGCCTTGAAACTCAACTTCGGAGAAACTACCGGCATCGGCTCCATTGTAACTGACAACGACAGCGAAGGCGAGATTTACGACCTCAGCGGCCGCCGCATAGAAAGCGTCAGCAAAGGTGGCCTGTACATCCGCAACGGAAAGAAAATCATCGTCAAATAAATATATTCACTCAACAAAATAAAAAACTCTCACAACATGAAAAAGACTTATATGCAGCCCGAGAGCGCATGTATCGACATTGTAAGCGAAGGTATGATAGCAGCCAGCACGCCTAGCGGAAACATCACCATCGACCCGGACGGTTCGACCAATGAAAGCGGTTCCAACCACATGGGCGGCTGGAACAGCAGCAACTGGGCTGACAATTAAGAGACTGACGTGACACTATAAACGCGCATACACTTTTTGAAGGGGGCGGGATGCCGGCAATAAAGAAGCCGGTATCCCGCCCTATCTTATATAAACCAATAACATAAAAAAGCCGCGCTTTTATTGTTACGCAACAAAAAATAATTAGTAATTTTGCTGACTAACTGTATAGTTTGGCCAATAACAATAAAGTAATGACTGCTGAGAATATACATTCTGTCTATTTTGTAGGCGCCGGCGGCATCGGCATGAGCGCGCTGGTACGCTACTTTCTCTCGCAAGGCGTGCACGTAGCCGGCTACGACCGCACGACATGCGAGCTCACAGAACAACTCTGCCGGGAGGGAGCCTGCATCCACTATGAAGACAATCCCGCTCTTATTCCGGACACCTGCCGCAACGCACATCACACTTTGGTGATATACACACCGGCTATTCCGGCCGAGCACAAGGAAATGGCTTTTTTCCGCGAAGGCGGTTTCAATATACGCAAACGCGCAGAAGTTTTGGGAGTACTGACACGGCAAATGAAAGGTCTTTGCGTGGCTGGCACACACGGCAAAACAACGACCACGGCCATGACCGCCCACCTGCTGCACCAAAGTCACGTGGGATGCAACGCCTTTCTGGGCGGCATCACAAAAAACTACGGTACCAACTATCTGCTTGCACCCAAAAGTCCCTATGTAGTCATCGAGGCTGACGAGTTTGACCGCTCTTTCCATCACCTCCGCCCCTTCGCCTCTATCATCACATCCGCTGATGCCGACCATCTTGACATCTACGGCACCGAAGAGGCTTATATGGAAAGTTTCGCCCACTACACCAGCCTCATACAACCGGGAGGCGCACTTATCGTACACCGAGGCGCCCAAATACAAGAACGCGTACAAGAAGGCGTGCGCCGCTACGATTATTCCCGGTCGGAAGGTGACTTCCATGCCGAAAACATCCGTATAGGCGACGGACGTATTGTCTTCGACTTCGTATCGCCGATGGGTAACATCGCCAACGTGGAACTGGGAGTGCCCGTAAGCATAAACATAGACAACGGCATTGCCGCCATGGCACTGGCACAAATAGCCGGCGCCACAGAAGAGGAGATACGGACGGCCATGATAACCTTCGGCGGAGTGGACCGCCGGTTCGATTTCAAACTGAAAACCGACCGCATTGTCTTTCTGAGCGATTATGCCCATCATCCCGAAGAAATACGGCAAAGCATCGCATCGTTGCGGGAGGTATTCGGCGGACGGCGTCTCACGGCTATCTTCCAACCGCATTTATTCACAAGGACACGCGACTTTTATAAAGACTTCGCCAAAAGTCTGTCGCAACTCGATGAAGTGATTCTGACGGACATCTATCCGGCACGCGAAAAGCCGCTGCCCGGCGTGACCAGCCAAATCATCTACGATGAACTGCGTCCCGACATGGAGCGGGTCCTTTGTAAAGTAACGGACGTACCGACTATTATTGAACAAGGCGATTACGATGTACTGATAGTACTCGGAGCGGGAGACGTAGATAACCACTGCGCACAAATAACCCAAATACTGAAAAAGAAATACGCCATCGGCTGAACAAGACAAGCGGCAATTTCACGCCGACCGATGTAACACCGCGCCGATATGAAGAATATTCTGAAACTCCTCTTGCTGGTAGCCCTACTGGTATATCTTGTCTTTGCCTTCACGAGCATTTCGGGAGGCGATGACAGCACAGCATGCCAGGAAGTAAAGGCGGAAATAATTGACAGTACCCACGCAGGATTCATCACCGAGACTGAAATCATACGGCTACTCCAGAGAGAGGGGCTTTACCCTGTAGGGCGCCCCATGAACAAGGTTGACGGTGCCAAGATAGAAGCGGCCCTGCTGAAGAACTCTTTCATCAAACAGGCCATCTGCTATAAAACGCCTAAAGGCCGCGTGAGCATCATTGTTTCGCAACGCCTGCCCATCATGAGAGTAAAAGCCGACAATGGCGAGGACTACTATGTAGACAACAAAGGCGAGCCGATGAACTCACAGGACAATAAGGCTGATCTAGTTGTTGCGACTGGCAACATTGACAAGGCATTTGTAAAAAACAGACTCATCTGTCTGGGACGCTATCTGCATGCAAATCCGACAGCCAATGACCTGATTGTACAAATCAACGTAAACGGTAAACGCCACGTAGACCTTGTTCCGCGAATCGGATGCGAAGTGATACATCTCGGTGCTTTGGCTGACAGCCTCACCATAGCAAAACAATTCCGAAACATGCGCGCCTTCTACAACAAAGTGCTGCCCAAAGTAGGCTGGAATGCCTATAAGGAAATATCGCTGGAGTTTTCGAATCAGGTGATAGCAAAAAAATAACAGACTGCACGTCTGCCCAAAATGTTCCGGCACGCGCATTTCTCACAACCCAAACGAAAGAAAGCTACTAATATGGCAATAGACGACAACATCATCGTAACGATTGAGCTAGGCTCTTCACGGATTACGGCCATCGCCGGACACAAACAACCCGACGGTGCTATCAACGTGCTGGCACATGTCCAGAAAAAGTCCGACAGTTTCATCCGCAAAGGACGGATCAACAACATCAATAAAACCGTCCAATGTATTCACGACATCAAGGAGCATCTGGAAAAGAAACTCCAGAAATCCATAACCCGTGTATATGTAGGGGTAGGAGGCATGGGACTTCACAGCGTGCGTAACTCCGTAACACGCCATTTAGGCGAAAAGACCCAAATAACAGAAGACATTGTCAGAAACCTGCTCGATTCAAACCGCACTATGCCGGGAAACGATCGGGAAATACTTGAAGTCATTCCTCAGAAGTACATCCTCGGCGCCCAGGAGACAGACGATGCTGTAGGCATTTCCTCTGAAAGCATCGAGGGACAGTTCCTGAATATCGTAGCCAGTGCTTCTGTCAATCAGGACATCCGCGATTGTTTTTCACAGAAAGGCATCGGAATTGCCGGTATTCCCATTTCCCATTGCGCTTTGGCCGACACCATTCTCAGCGAACCCGAAAAACGTTCCGGATGCGTTTTTGTAGACATGGGTGCCGAGACCACCTCCGTAGCCGTATACCGCAACAACCTCCTGCGCCATCTGGCCATCATCCCCTTAGGCGGTGCCAGTATCAACCGCGACCTATGCAGCCTTCAAATAGAAGATGAGGAAGCCGAAAGCCTCAAGCGCCAATACGGATCAGCCTATCGCGAAAACACCGAGGGCCATGCTCCCATAGTGCTTCAAGACGGCCGGACGGTCAGTTTCGAAGACTTCAGCGGACTGGTTGAAGCCCGCATGGAAGAAATCATTCTCAATATCAACAATCAGATAGCACTCTCAGGCTACGACAAATCACAACTCATCGGCGGACTCATCGTTGCCGGAGGTGCAGCCTGCATGAAAGACACGGACAAAGCGTTTCTGAAATATACCGGTTTCGAAAAAATGCGCTTTGTCAAAAATATCCGTCAACAGGTGCGCGTTGAAGGCAAGGCACAAGGCAATTTCAATGCCGACGGTTCCTACAACACAGCCATCGCACTCATTGACAAGTGCGAACTCAACTGCTGCGGCGCCGAACTGGGTACAGAGACCGTAGACATTTTCGGCAACAACATGGCCGGCAACGAAATCCCTGTCAGCAAACCATCGACAGGAGGTGTTACAGGATTGCAAAACAACGGAGAGCACACACCAAGTGTTTCCGGCGAGGCCGGCGGACAGGCTGTAAGCGACAACAGCCTGACAGAGAACGAACAGGAAGTGGTTCAAAAGCAGAAAGGACCGGGCGCATTCACAAAAATGTGGAGAAAATTCAGCGAGGTGGCCCGAAAGGTCGTGGCAGACGAAGAGCCTATCATCAACGAAGAAGAGAAAAAAGAAAAGAAGTAACACAGACCGGCCGGCGAGAAGCAAATCCTGCGCATTTTCCCAATACCGGCCATGAAGCCAAACTATCATGTCAGAACAGAATAATCACTTAATAGATATGGGCATCTCTTCCACCAGCCCCTCCATAATCAAGGTAATCGGCGTAGGCGGCGGAGGCGGCAACGCTGTCAACCACATGTACAGAGAAGGCATTCACGATGTCAACTTCGTGCTGTGCAATACCGACTCCAAAGCCCTCTGCGACTCCCCCGTACCCATGCGTCTGCAGCTGGGCAAGGAAGGGCTTGGCGCCGGCAATATTCCCGCCCGCGCCCGCGAAGCTGCCGAAGAAAGTGTGGGCGACATCTGCCGGATGCTCGATGACGGAACGAAAATGGTGTTCATCACCGCTGGAATGGGAGGCGGCACCGGCACCGGCGCCGCACCTGTGGTGGCACGCGAAGCCAAGAACATGGGCATTCTCACCGTGGGCATCGTTACCATTCCTTTCCTTTTCGAAGGCAACAAGAAGATAGACCAGGCCCTTGACGGCGTGGAGGAAATATCCAAGCATGTCGATGCCCTGCTCGTAATCAACAATGAGCGCCTGCGCGAGATTTATCCCGACCTCAACGTGCTGAGCGCCTTTGAAAAGGCCGACAACACTCTGAGCGTAGCCGCCCGCAGCATTGCCGAAATCATTACGATGCACGGCATTATCAACCTTGACTTCCGCGATGTATGCACCGTGCTCAAAGACGGCGGTGTGGCCATCATGTCCACCGGATACGGCGAAGGTGAAAACCGCGTGACAAAAGCCATAGACGACGCGCTCCACTCGCCTCTGCTCAACAACAACGACATATTCAACTCCAAGAAAGTGCTCCTCTCCATCTCTTTCTGCGCCGAAAAAGAAGGCGACTCACTGATGATGGAAGAAATGAACGAGGTGCATGAATTCATGTCGAAGTTCCACGACGATGTGGAAACGAAATGGGGACTTTCCACCGACCCTGCTCTCGGCAAAAAGGTAAAAATAACCATTCTGGCCACCGGTTTCGGCATTTCCACCGTGCCGGGCATGAAAGACAAGCACGATGCGGAAGAGGCCTCCCGCCGGCAGAAAGAAGCTGAAAAGCTCGAGGAGAACGAAGAGCGCCGCGGCCAGTTCTATGGATCGGCCGACAAAAAAGGCGGACAGCGCAAGCGTCCGAAAGTCTATCTCTTCGGCCTTGAAGACCTCGACAACGAAGAAATCATTTCCATGGTGGAGATCAATCCCACCTACAAGCGCACCAAAGAACAACTCAACGAAATAAAAGCCAAGGCCGGCGAAGGTAAGGCCTTCGAACCGGAATCGGCCTCCCACGGCATGCCGGGAGTCATTTCCTTTGCATAACCAGCGCCTCATGGGCGATTATCATTAAAGTCCGGGGCTTTGGCCTTGGACTTTGTTTTTCACAGAAGATTCCCCTATCGCAAAAAGCATCAGGAATTATGTCCGAACTCATTCAACTGACAGTATCAAACCTGCCTTCAATCATAAAAGTCATCGGTGTGGGCGGCGGAGGCGGCAACGCCGTAAGCCAAATGTACCGCGAGGGCATTGACGGAGTGCGCTTTCTTGTGGCCAACACCGACAGCAAAGCCCTTGAAGACGCCATTGTACCCGAAAAACTGCAAATGGGTCCCGGACTAGGAGCCGGCGGCAGGCCTGCCTTGGGGCAGCAGTATGCCGAAGAGAGTGTGGAAAAGGTGCGCGAAGCTCTCGACGACGAAACTAAAATGGTGTTCATCACCGCTGGAATGGGAGGCGGCACCGGTACCGGCGCCTCGCCGGTCATTGCACGTGAGGCCATGAAAAAAGGCATACTCACAGTGGGCGTGGTGACACTTCCTTTCCTCTTTGAGCGGGAACGGCAAATAGACAAGGCACTTGACGGTCTTGAAGCCCTTAGCCAGGAAGTGGACGCCGTACTCGTCATCAACAATCAACGGCTGTGCGACATCTACACCTCGCTCGACATCATCACCGGCTTCCGCAAGGCCGATGAAGTACTCACCATGGCCGTGAGGAGCATTGTGGAAATAATCACCAGCCACGGCAAGGTAGGCCTCGACTTCCGTGATGTGAGCAACGTGCTTACCCGCGGGGGGGTGGCCGTCATGTCGACAGGACACGGCGAGGGAGAAGGCCGTATGACAAAAGCCATTGAAGACGCACTTTATTCTCCACTGATCAACAATTCGGACATCTACAGCGCCAAAAAAATCGTTCTGGCTATCTCGACCAGTTCAACAGAGGGCAATACGCTCATGATGGAGGAAATGAATGAGGTGAACAATTTCATGGCCAAATTCGGGAGCGACATTGAAACGAAGTGGGGACTGATTGTGGACGATTCTTTGGGATGTAAAGTGAAAGTAACCATTCTGGCTTCAGGATTCAGCCTCAACGGCCGCCGCAGGCAGGCGCAAGAGGAAAGGGCCACCGCATGCGACAATCCGGCACAGACCGAGCGGAAAGCCGAGCGGCGCGGAGAATTCTACCAAGAGCTCAACAGCTCCCGCAGCGGGAAGCACCCCACCTTACGCCGACGGCCGAAAATATTTCTCTACACTCCCGACGACCTCGACAACGACCGTCTCATTGAAGAAGTGGAGGCCGTGCCCACCGCCCGCCGGACCATTGAACAGTTGAGCGCCTTATGCGCCATGTCACAGGCGACCCACAAAGAGGAAAGCGCAACGGCTGCCACCGCCGGCCACGACTATGCGGAGGGCATCATCACTTTCTACGAAAATTGAACTGACAACGCAATATTCAAACATACCGTAAAAAAACAAACATTATGACACTCTTCGAACAAGTGAGCAAAGACATCGTATCGGCCATGAAGGCTAAGGACAAAGTGCGCCTGCAGGCACTGCGCAACATCAAGAAATATTTTATCGAGGCCAAAACGGCTCCGGGTGCCAACGATGAGCTGACCGATGCCGCCGCACTGAAAATCCTGGCCAAACTGGCCAAACAAGGGCGCGACACGGCGGCCCTCTATACGGAACAAGGCCGGCCCGACCTGGCGGAAGAAGAGGCCTCACAGGCAGCTGTCATCGAGGAATATCTGCCCCGCGCCCTCAGTGCCGAAGAACTGGAGGCCGAGATACGGGCCATTATGGAAGAAACCGGCGCCTGCAGCCCCAAGGATATGGGCAAAGTAATGGGAGTGGCCTCCAAGAAACTGGCCGGACGGGCAGACGGCAAAGCCGTTTCGGAACTGGTCAAGCGACTGTTGGCCCAATAATCCCTGCGTATATTCTCAGCACAAGAATCATCCTGATTTCAGTCGGCCGTCTATTTTAACATAATTTGCTTTCGGCCGTAAAATTCATTATCTTTGTAACAGCAAAGCGGGACTTCCTCGTGGGATGTCCCGCTTTTTGCGTGTTTTTCAGGGGATTTTTTGACTTTTTCACCCGTTTCACTTTCTGAAAATCCCTGTATTAGAGTTTAAATTCCAAGTATTCGTATTGAAATTCCGATACGGACTTTTTCTCTTTCACTACTTTCAACCTATGTTTTAACATTCCGAAGTGTTGCGGAAAGTTAAATATGTTAAAGTCGT
>NZ_BEWW01000144.1 GCF_002933955.1 Prevotella sp. MGM2 | reverse complement strand
CCCTTAAAATGGCAGATGAGGATATTCATTCCAAGTTTTATCACGGTTTTCAGACCTTGCCACTGATGTCGGCAAGCCTTTTTTTTGACGAAAATAGGAAAACGTCTATCTGCCTCGGGTAAGAATAACGATAATGACGGACGGAATGATAAGGATAATGCCTATAACGATGTTCAGGGTAATGACTTCGCTAAACAGCAGACTTCCCAAGACAACGGCCGTGAGTGGCTCCAGCGCACCGAGTACGGCGGCCGTGGTGGAGCCAATCCGCTTGACAGCAGTGACAAGGCACAGGTTGGTCACAACCGTACAGACGAATGCAAGCAGAAGAAGATTGATCATTTGCCGTGGAGTGGAAACCATCTCCAGACTGTCTTGCCGCAAAGCATCACCTCCGAAGATCAGACCGCCGAAAAGTAACACGTAGAAAGTGAGGCGTAAGCTGTCCATACTCCGCACACGCGAACGGTTGACACGGATGAGGTAGAGCGCGAAACAAAGGGCTGAAATGAGTTCGATGACAACTCCCCGGAGTTCTACGGCACCGTTTTCGGAAGGCCAGGAAAGGCCGGCCACGCCGGCTACTGCCATACATGTTGCCACAATAGTGGCAGGGCGGCGCGCCTCGTTATAAAACATCATCATGATTACGGTCGTAACCACCGGATAGGTGAAGTGAATGGTGGTGGCTATGCCTGTAGGCATGTAAGAGTAGCCGGCCAGAAGAAAAAGGGCGGCTCCATCGGACAGAAAGGCCAGATAGATGAGGGTGACGGCCTCGCCACGCGTTATGCGGAACGAACGGCGTTTTAAGAGCATGTAAAATCCCAGCATGACGGCCGCACCGAAAAAACGGTAGAAAAGTATGGAGGGATTCGACATTGCCTCGGCATTGCCGGAATCGCTGCCGTGGATAGGAAGCGTGAAAGCGGGAATAAAACCATAGAACACAGCGGCGGTGATAGCCATCAAAGGGCCTTTCCATTCGCCGCGGTGTTGGCTGAAATAGGTTTTCAAAGACATAGTTCAGAACTTTTTTACTATTGGTTAGGAATAAGTGTTTCCGGCGGAGCGGCAAAGACAGACGTTCCGGCAGGCTTACCATTCGTAACTGACATAACGTCCCTCAGGCGTAATGCCGCGCACGGATATACGCAAGTTCTGCCTATCGCGGGCGTTGCTGAAAAACACAATGGAGGCTTGCCCCTGTTCATCGGTTTTTACATTAGGATTCCAGTAAAGCGTGCGGCGCAAGTCGGTGGGCGAAGGCATGTCGGTACGGCGATAATCGGGATGATAGAATGCTTTGGGCTGGGCATATCCTGTTATAACGCGTCTGTCTTTACCACGCCGGCTACGGTACAGGTAATGATTGGGACGGGTATATACGAAAATGGCATACTCAATATTGCCGGAGGAATAGGCGGATGTTTGAGAGGCAGGTACGAACCTCAGCCATGAACTCCGGTTAGTCATGATAACGACGGATTTTACCTCATCAGCCCAAATGTCCGGAACGATGTCGGAAAGCTCATTGTCTATGAACAAAGCCATTTTATTGCTTCCCCATTGCAAGTCGAACCGTTCTTCCGGCGTCATGCTCAAATTGTCGGTAGCCTTTTCCCTTTCTTTGAAAATGACACCCGGTTGTTTTCCTGTTGCCCTTCCTTCAGCCGGATTTCCTTCCTCGGTAGTGCTCTGTGTGAAGAGAAACTTGTCGTTCAGTTCGGCAATGAGCGACCAGATAAGACCGACACTACGCCCTTTATCCTTGAAACGCTCCACCTCACGCTCTATATTATAATAGATATCGGCATATTTCATACCGGCCTTTTCGCCGCCCTTATAAGAGTAGCGGTTGCCCGTGAATCCGCCATATTTCCCCTTCCCCACCACTTCGGCTTCAGCCAAAACAGTAGAGATGGTCCGAGGGATGGTATCCTTCCACTGAAATGTACTGGGTGCCTGGCCGGCATTACCGCCGGAAATAAAAGGACTTTGGCTGACCTCTTTGGGAGCAGACAGATTTAATTCACCATATCCGAAAGCCCTCGGCGCAATATCAAAGAAACGGTTCAGCACAACACGGCTCCATTTATATCTGCCCTTCTCGTTTTTTGTTGATATCTGGGTAATCCAATCACCCATATAATCTACGTTTGAAACAAAAGCAAACGCTCCCGCACTGTCGGTTTTTGTTTCGCCGGAGAGTGAGGCGCCGGCCATGGAGAACATATTGATCTTAAGGTCCAGATTGGGATAAGGCTCATTCCTATTGTTATCCCTCAACACACGACCGTTGAGCGTGAGTTTATCTTCGATTGGCTGAATAAGGTTAAAGGGAGTCTTGCCGGTCAGGGTGGCAAAATCATTGGCCATCCAGCCCTGCACCATGAGCAACAGGTCCAAATGATGCCGATGCGTATGATCATCGGCTTCGAAATAATACTCAGGATGGTCTATATAACCACGAACTTCGGAGGACAGCAGCAGTGAAACCGCCAAATCACTCTCAGGAGCCGAAGCTACCAGTTCACCTTCAGCATCACGTATGGCCACCGACAAGTTGGCGGCCACCGGTTTTCCCTCATCATCGGTCAGTTTCATAAGCATGGCCACGGGAGAAAAGGCATTGAAAGTCGTAGCGCTTTGGCTTACTGCAAGGTTTAGTTTCCGTATAGCGGAATTTTTCCAGACCAGACGGGTAGCCATACAATTACCTTGTGCGTCGAAAAGATCTATGCGGTTAACTCCGTCATACAGGATGTCTCTTGACAGATAAGTTTCTACAGCCTCGCAGCCGACGGTAAGTGTATCGAAATAACAGACTTTATCACGACAGGTAACGGAAAGTCCCAGCAAATGTGGGACGCGGGCCTTGCCGCTTATAACTATACTTACACCGTCTTTATCGGGAGCGGCGCTAATACTGTATTTTCTTATTGTATCGGCTTCGGGAAGAGCAAAGCGTAATTGTTTTCCACCGGCCCTTATCAACGCATAACCGCCTGAAGTCATCGTAGGCGGGAGAGAAAATGTCCCCATGCCGGCATGCTCCGGAAATGATGCGGTCACCGGCTGGTCGTTGTCATCGAATATCCGGATTTCATCGGCAACCGGCTGGCCGTTTCCGCCGGTTATCTGATAGGCTATCGTCTGCTTCATACCACTGACACGCCATCCGCCTTCCGGATAAAAGGTTACTTGCCGTTGGTTTGGGGAGGCAAAGTTGTAAGGACGCGAATGACTGTAGCTCAAATCTTGGGCTGACTCCGGTCTCGGAATGTTCAGTTGTGAGAAATCACCCTCCTTCCGCGGTTTTTCGAATACGGGTACGACCCGCGAAAAACACACTTCCGGTCCCCAGTTGAGCATTTCGCGGGTGTAAGCCCGTACTTCGTAAAACCCTGCCTTAACAGGCAAGTCCAGTTTGAAAGCTCCTTCAGCCTGCCCTACACTGTCGATACGCAGCAACTGTCGGTCTACTTCAAAACCATTATGATCGAGTATTTCCACGTAAAGCACGCGGCTCAGAGTGGTGGACTGCAGCGATGAAGCCCGCATCACATAAGCTTTCATCCACATGGTCTCGCCGGCGAAATAAGCGCTGTTGTCAAGATGCAAGTACACTTTTTCACGGGGATACGTATGATCAAAAGCGGCCATATTCCTGAATTGGCGATACAGGCGTTCAAAATCCGTTGTCTGTGCCTGAAGACAAAAAAAGTTCAGACAACAGAACAATAGCAGTAGACGTTTCATGGTTTTGAATGGGTTCTCTAAAGTTATTTCAAGCCTGACGCTTGATGAGTTCACGGAAAATTTCGGCCATAAGCGGCTGTACGGCATCGGCTGCACGTTGCACCTCTTCGTGGCTTACCTCCACAATTTTTCCCTCTACTCCAAGATCGGTGATGACACTTACACCAAACACC
Source organism: Prevotella sp. MGM2 (assembly GCF_002933955.1). GTDB lineage: Bacteria > Bacteroidota > Bacteroidia > Bacteroidales > Bacteroidaceae > Alloprevotella. Next base: position 423 of record NZ_BEWW01000144.1, on the reverse strand, counting down.
CGCATACCGCAGTGGCGTGCAACGATAACTTCAGGCACTGTACTCATACCTACGGCATCGGCGCCGAAGATCCGGTACATTTTATATTCAGCCGGAGTCTCGTATGTCGGACCTTGTGTGGCAAGATAAACGCCTTCAACTACCTTTATGCCTTTTTCGTGTGCCACCTGCCTTGCTTCGTTGAACAGGGTATGGTCATAAGCTTCGCTCATGTCAGGAAAACGGGGACCTGTGGGAAAGTTCGGGCCATGCAAGGGGTGTTCAGGCAAGAAATTGATATGGTCGCGGATGAGCATGAGATCGCCGATTTCAAAATCGGGGTTGACACCGCCTGCGGCATTACTTACAAAAAGTTTCCCAATACCGAGTTCATACATTACGCGTATGGGAAAAGTTACCGTCTTCATGTCATAGCCTTCGTAG
>NZ_BEWW01000143.1 GCF_002933955.1 Prevotella sp. MGM2 | reverse complement strand
ACTATGCCCATGGCGGTATAGTGGGCGGCGAAGAGGGCGGCATGTTCGGTAGCGGTGCCCAGATTGTAGGTCCCAAGGTTGTGGCCGATCTGGATAAGCTGGCCAACAACGACAACGTAAAGGCGGTGGTGTTGCGTATCAACTCGGGCGGCGGCAGTGCCTACGCTTCCGAACAAATGTGGCGGGCCATACAATTGCTCAAAAAGAAGAAACCCGTAGTCGTGTCGATGGGCGGAATGGCGGCTTCGGGCGGTTACTATATGGCTTGTTCGGCCAATCATATCATAGCCGAACCCACCACGCTTACCGGCAGTATCGGCATATTCGGCATGGTGCCTGACGCATCGGAACTGCTCACCGAAAAACTGGGCCTGAACTTTGATGTGGTGAAGACCAACGAAGCTTCGGACTTCGGCGCCATGGGGCGTGCCTTCAACGCGGGCGAAAGCCAGGCCATGCAGGCTTACGTAGACCGTGGTTACGCTCTTTTCCTCAAGCGTGTGGCTGAAGGACGGAAGATGAAAACATCTGAGGTGGACAGCATTGCGCAAGGTCGCGTGTGGACCGGAGCACAAGCTCTCAGAATAAAGTTGGTGGACCAACTCGGTACGCTCAATGACGCCATCGCATACGCTGCCAAACTGGCCAAAGTGAAAGACTACGGTCTTGGCAGCTATCCCCAACGG
>NZ_BEWW01000142.1 GCF_002933955.1 Prevotella sp. MGM2 | reverse complement strand
CACAAATTTAACACTTTTCTCAAAATTCATGCACCGTGTTTTCGGCTTGACCCTAAGGTAGTCCGTTTTGGGTATTTGGCGGTTTATTTTCAGCATTCATGAAAACGGAATATTACGAACTGGCCGGCAAAAAACTTTGCATACCCATTGCAGAAAGCTATAGCGACTGCATGATCCTTATTAAGAGTGACAGATTCAGGCTTACAGGAAAAATGGAATCCACATTATCCATTCTTTTCCACAGTATCAAACCATTCAGCAGCACATTACTGTTTTGGTTGCGGCTGTCTTTATACAAAGGTTTTCTTTATCCTTTCTGTCGTTTCATGTATGAGAGAGTCAGCAAAAAAGCACAGGTGCAGATATCGCCCTTCACTAAAATAGGATACGGCTTCTATACCGGCCATAATATCTGTATGATTGTAAACGGAGCTACAGTCATCGGCAATAATGTCAATATATCCCAATTTCTCAACATTGGAACAAATCACAACACACCTGCAATAATCGGTGACAATGTATATATCGGTCCGCATGTCAGTATCGTCGAGAATGTTAAAATAGGCAGTAACTCTTCAATCGGCGCAGGAGCAGTTGTTACAAAAGACATTCCTGACAATGCAACCGCCGCAGGTGTTCCCGCCCAAGTCTTGAATTATAATAATCCAGGACGGTATGTCGGGAACAGATACAAATATAATCATGAAAAACTTCGACAATAAACACCTTTCCTTATAAATATTTATACTACAACAACGCAACTCTATCTGAGCATACCATAAATCCTTTGGGTGGCAAGCGCTATAAAATCATTCCCAAATTCAATAAGAAACAGACAATAAAACAGTTTTATTCTATTACGAGAACTTCAGAGAAACATTTATCGAGCTGCAAAAGAAAAAGTTTGCCTTATTACCCGACAAAAGATGGCCATTTCTTAATTAATTGCTACTTTTGCATATATTTCACATATAACCACACAGGCAAGAATCTCTTTTTTACTTAATTATGAAACTCAAAAATTTCATTATAGCCCTCTTTCTGTTTGCTCATACGACCAACGCACAAAATGCCATACAAAGATTAGGAGAAGATATAAATTACAGTATAGAAGCCCAAATAACTGCGTCAAAGGGACAAACACCCCTATGGTTAAACGCCAATCGTTATGGTATGTCCAGCATAACAGGTGACAATGGCCATTTAAGGGTCAGATTCGGAAAAGCTTCTGAAAGTGACACGACCCACAAATGGCGCATCGGTTATGGAACAGACATTGGTTTCCGCTATAACGCTGAAAGCAGTGTTTTTGTACAACAAATGTACGCAGACTTCGCCTATCGCGGCGTACGCCTTTCACTAGGCAGTAAAGAACGCCCTATGGCCTTGAAGAATCAGGAATTGAGCAGCGGTAGCCAAACATTCGGCATTAACTCCCACCCTATTCCCGAAGCACGCATCGAAATACCGGAATACATTTCTATCACAGGAAAAAGCGATTGGATAGGTATAAAAGGACATTTTGGCTATGGTATCACTACAGACGGGAAATGGGCCAGACATTACACAGCCGGTACAAATTACAGCAAACGCACTCTCTATCACACTAAAGCCGGCTATATGCGCTTTGGAAACAAAGACAAGTTTCCTCTCATTTTTGAAGGCGGCCTGGAAATGGCATGTATGTTTGGCGGAAGCATTTTTAATAATGGCAAGGAGCAGAAACTGGGCCAAGGGATCCGCGATTTTATTGAAGTCATATTTGGTACAGGACATGACATCGGTGAAACTGTCTATAAAAACGCCAATGGCAATACGGTCGGAAGCTGGCTATTTTCCTTAAGTTACGTTGGTAAAGATTGGGAAATACGCACCTATTATGATCATTTTTTCGAGGACCACTCCATGATGTTTTTCCAATACGGCTGGCTAGACGGACTTATCGGTGCAGAAATCAACCTCCCTCAAAATCCGTATATCAATACCTTTGTCTACGAATTTATGAACACGACTTATCAGGCCGGAGCGGTATATCATGACCATACTCCCGAAATACCTGATCAAATCAGTGCAATAGACAATTACTATAATCATACCATCCACTCAGGCTGGCAAAATTGGGGACAACCCATAGGTAATCCCCTATTCACCTCTCCGCTTTATAGAAACGACGAGAAACTGAATTTCAACAACAATCGCTTCAAAGCCCACCATTTTGGCATTTCCGGCACCCCTATTCCTTGGTTACACTACCGGTTACTCTATTCCTACACCAGTAATTTGGGAACGTATCATACTCCCTATCTTACTCCGAAATACAACAACAGTTTTTTATGTGAAGCGACATTGAGTTCCCCATGGCAACACAAGCCTGTACTCAGCGGATGGCAGGTAAAACTGGCTTTCGGCCTTGATAGAGGAGCTCAAATCGACAACAACACAGGCATGCAAATTTCCATCAAGAAAACATTCTGAATCTGATTGCGATTATCACAAGAAAAACAACAAGCGACATGGCCTTGTTCCGAGTCATTTAACGATTTTATCTATAAAACATTTGGCTCATATCCATAGATATTAGTAAATTTGCCGCAAAATTACAATATGAAACATTACCTCCATATTATATTATCATTTACCGTTTTTCTCTTCCTTATATCATGCGGTAATTACAACAAATTACAGAAAACAAACAATTACGACTACAAATACGAAGCGGCCAAACAATATTATTTTGAAGGGCAGTATAATCGCGCCAGCCTTTTCCTGCAAGACGTCATTGCCACTTTTAAAGGAACCAACAAAGGCGAGGAGTCGCTTTTCCTTTCGGGAATGAGCAGTTATAAAGCGCGCAATTATAACGCAGCCATGTCTTTTTTCCGTAAGTACTATCAGAGCTACCCCAGAGGTCTATATACAGAAAAAGCCCACTTCTATTGCGGAATGTCTCTCTATAAGAACATTCCCGAAGTCAAACTCGATCAAAGCGCCACCTACGAGGCGATCAGCGAATTTCAAGAGTTTTTGGAATTATATCCCGGGAGTGTACTTTCTGCAGAAGTACAAGAAATCATATTCAAGCTACAAGACAGACTGGTGGAGAAAGAATATCTTTCCGCTAAACTTTACTATGACCTCGGAAGCTATTTTCTCAACTGTTCCAATGGTGGCTCCAATTATCAAGCCTGCATCGTAACAGCGGAAAATGCCATCAAAGATTTTCCATATACTTCACGACGGGAAGATTTTGCCATCCTGATTCTGCGAGCCAAATTCGAACTTGCCGCACAAAGTATTGAGTCTAAAAAAGAAGAGCGCTACCACAATGCCATTGACGAATATTACGGATTCACCAATGAGTATCCCGAGTCAAAATACATGAAAGAGGCAAACGAATTATTCAAAAAAGCCAAACAATACACCTCTTCCTCGGACAGTGAGGATTAAAGCAGTGAACAAATAGCGGAAGGCAAGCGGAATCAACAGGAAGATGCCTTCCTGATATCAAATACGACAGAAACATCAATACAGACATAAAATAATGGATTACAAAAGAAGCAAAGCACCTACAAACACAGAGACTCACAATTTAATGGATTTCTGCAAAGGAACGGATAACATTTATGAGAGCATTGTCATCATGTCCAAGCGTGCCAATCAGATTTCTGTAAAAATGAAGGAAGATCTCTCCAAGAAACTCAAGGAATTCGCCTCCGGCAACGACAACCTTGAAGAGACCTTTGAAAACCGTGAGCAAATTGAAATTTCACGCTATTACGAGAAGCTTCCCAAGCCTACTCTAATTTCGGCTGATGAATATCTCAATGACAAAATATATTTCCGTAATCCAATCAAAGAAAAAGAAAAATTAAGTTCTGACTTATGATACAGCGCATTCAAAGCGTCTACTTGTTACTGGCCGGTATTATTCCGGCCTTTACCTTTTGTACGCCCATCATTACCTTCTCAAACGGTTCCTCTCTTATGAGCTATGCCATCACAGGAACTGAAGAACATTTTATTTCCTGTCCTTGGGGAGTTTTAGCCTTTACCGTTTTAAGTATTCTAACCGCCCTTTTCACCATTTTCAATTACAAGAATCGTCCGCGACAGATACGGCTGTGCAATCTCTTATTGATTTTTATCCTTCTGCTTTACGTCAGCATTCTGGCCTATAGCTACGCATTTGAAAATCGCCACAACGTATCCATGTCCTACTCCATCGGCCTGTTTCTCCCTCTGATATCCTATGTTTCAGGATGGTTGGCCCGCAGAGCCATCAGGAAGGATGAGGCGCTGGTACGCGCGGCCGAACGATTCCGGTAACCATACGATTCAGGAAACGGTTGCCAATCCTATCACCTCTAAAAACTTAAAAATGTCCCTCAATAAAGTAATGCTTATCGGCAACGTCGGCAAAGAGCCCGATGTACGCTACATCGACAACGGCGTAGCCACCGCCACTTTACGACTAGCCACGAGTACGCCGGGATATACCCTCCCCAATGGTACTACCGTTCCAGAGCGAACGGAGTGGCACAGCATACTCCTTTGGCGGCGTTTGGCCGAAATCGTGGAACGTTATGTACATACAGGCGACAAACTATACATAGAAGGGCAGCTCCGAACCCGCACCTATACCGACAAACAAGGAAAAACCCGCTACGTAACAGAGATATGGGCAGAGAACATGGAGATGCTCTCGCCCCGTGCCAACGGAAGCACATCCCCCCAGTCTGTCCCACAGCCTCAGAACTCAGTTAAGAAACAGGCTCCGGAAGATTGTCCCTTTTAAGAATCCCGCCATAAGTGCAGACTACATGTTTTCATCTTATCCCCCCACACTGCAAACTTCCTTTTGGGAAATTACCGAAACGGAAGAAGAACTTCTGCAACTCCTCCCACCAGACATCGGTTATGATAAAGAAGTACTCGGATTCCGCTCTCTCAAACGTCGGAAAGAGTGGCTGGCCGCCCGAGTTCTTTTTCATCATCTCATGGGCCCCTCAGCACGCATAGCCAGTTATCCAAGCGGCAGGCCATATATTCTACATGACAGCCGCTACATCAGCATTACCCATAGCGGAAACCACGTAGCAGTGCAAATATCGGAAAATCCGTCGGGCATAGACCTGGAAGCAAGAACTCCGCGTGCAGCAAAACTTCTCGACAAATTCATTACACCAGACGAATATCAGGAACTAAACAAAATAGACTTTCTGTCGGAAGAAACTAGCGCCGTCCTCTTTTGGAGCGCTAAAGAAGCTGTATATAAGACTTTTGACATTCCTGACCTGAATGTTAGAAATGATATCAGAATACAAGTTGAGGGTACATCTCTCATTGCTCATATTCTTTCAGAAAACCTCAGAGCTACCATCCACTACCACATTTCTCCCCTATTCGTATTCACCATTTGTCGTACTCTCTAAACATCTCTCACCCCTTCACAGCCGGCTTCGGCTGTTGTTTTTAAGGGTCAAGCCGAAATTCCGGTGCATTTGTTAAAATTCGAGAGCT
>NZ_BEWW01000141.1 GCF_002933955.1 Prevotella sp. MGM2 | reverse complement strand
AGGTCGCAGAGGGCTTTTGCGGCCGTGTCAAGCGCGGTCAGATAATCTCTCCGTGATCCGGGCACTCCTGCGGTGAGCGACTGTTCGCTGCCTGCTACGTTGAAGAATCCTACGACCAGCCGTTCTGTGGCTTGGCGTCGCAGCGCGGCCTCCTGTTCGGCTTGTGAAAAACGTGCCAGACTTTGTGTGAGACGTACAACCAAGAAAGTGGCACCTGCCAGTGAGCCGGTGAGCAGCAAATACCCCAATATGACCTTCAGAGTGATATGACGGTGCATTTCCTCAAATTAAAGCAATGAAAAGAAATCTTTGTATAGAATGGCAAGACGGTCAAAAAAAGTGACAGTCTTATTTGCGATAGTCTGACGGCGAGAAGCCGGTGGCGTTCTTGAAATATTTTCCCAGAAAACTCTGATTGGAAAAGTTCAGACGGACAGCGATTTCTTTTACTGACAGAGAAGTATTGGCCAGCAATTGTTTGATTTCCATTACAACAAAATTTGCAATCCATTGCCCGGCAGTTCGGCCGCTTACGTTTTTCACCACTTCCGAAAGATATTTCGGAGTGAGGCATAACTGGTCGCTATACCAGCTCACATTGCGTTCTGACCTGAAATTATCGCTAAGCAAGTGGATAAACTTGTCAAATATATTGTAG
>NZ_BEWW01000140.1 GCF_002933955.1 Prevotella sp. MGM2 | reverse complement strand
CAAGGCTCAAAAAAGCTATCAGCATGTCGACCAAGCGCTTCACATTACGCTCAAAACCGTTCATGCCGTCGGGGATAAAGGGAAGGTGATAGGGCATAAGATTCTTCTTTATATTTTTCGATATTACAGCTGATTCAAAAAAGCATTATAAGTATCCATCTGACAATTGAAGTTGAACATCTCCCGGGAGGCCGACCAGCAATTCTGCCGTATCCGCCCATATTCCTCCGCAGACATGCGCACCATTTTCCGTATATTCTCGGCCAAGGCATCATAATCAGCCGGAGAAGAAACCAGTCCGAAACCGTTGTTACGGACGATATCGGACGATTCGCCACTACCGCAAAGCAAAATGGGAACACCTACGGGTAACAAATCAAATATTTTGGAGGGAACGGCTCCTTTAATCTGCACAGCCAAAGGCACTATCGACGCGTCATAGCGTTGCAATTCATCCACCATCCTTTCCTTAGGCAGATAGCCATGATAGCTCACACCAGTATCGTGATTCGAAATGAATTGTTCAATCTGTTCCGTTTGGTTTCCTCCTCCAAACAAATGCAGTTCCGCCCCAATTTGCTTGAAATTTATATGTTCTATGATGGAAAGCAAATCCTGGGCAACTCCCAGCAAACCGGCATAAACTATTCTCAGCGGCTGCCCCTTGAAGCGCTCTTCAAAGTGTGCGGCGACTGAATGTTGCAGATTACGGTAAACAAATGCAGGTTTATCGGGTTCAAAAGCCTTTATATGCTCCACGATAGTTTCACTCTGCCCTTGTACAGCGGATGAATTGCGATAAACAAAGCGCTCCATCCACAATAAGGCACGATGATAGAGGCTCCCCTCGCGCACAGCGCCCAGCTCGACTGCGGACATCGGCCACAAATCGCTGACATTCAACACAACCTTACGCCGAAAAATCTTACGGAACAACACCATAGCCGAACAGGCTACCATGATGGGCGGAGACTGTATGATGACACGGTCATAAGAGCGAATGCGGCGGACTCTCCAAGAAAAACTCCAAAGCAGAATGGAGAAACTGAGCATGGACAAAATGCGGCGCAACGGATTTTTTGAAACGGTGGCATAAGTCCAGTAACGGAAAAGCCGCACACCCTCCATCTCTTCCTTGCGGGAAAAGCACCTCCGATAACCTTCCATAATACGTCCCTTGGGATAGTTGGGCAAACACGTCAGAACATCAACGTCATTACCTTGAGCCTTCAATCCACGAGCCATATTGGTGATACGCGAAGGCGCCGCCCCCAATTCGGGAGTATAATAAAAAGAAACAATTAAAATTCTCATAAAAATAAATGTACTACAAATATCCGTTCCACTTACGCCACAGATAGTGCCAGGCACGATAAAGAGGATTCCAGAGAACTTCCTCACGATAATGACCGATGAACCGGAAATTCTGTCGTGTTATGCGAAGGAAACTCTGCAACTTGTTCTCCTTTTCAGGATGCACGATACGAGGATCAGATTTCCCGAAGTTTCCCGCACGCATGATTTCCTCAAGCAGGAAACGGCCCTCTTCTTCATTGGGAGAGACCAGCAGATATTTGTCTTCCATGGCAAAAACCTTTTTCAGGACATACATTGCAGCCGCCGTAAATTTCATCATGCCCAAGCGGCGTAACTGCCTCACCGTTTCCAAGCGTTCCTCCTCCGTAAAGCCTTGCCGCAACACATAGTAATAATCCATCATCTGCCGCAGACCGATACCGTCGCCAAAAAGATGTCTGTAAATATGTTGAAGAATAAACACACGGTTCATTGCCAATGTCGGCACACATATCCGTCCGGCTTCCTCCGGCAAATCCACATAATTTTCCTTACTCCGCTCAAATTCCCGCTTGAAATAACGCTGCATGCGCCGGTTGCGAAAGTAATTGCACAGCCAGGAGGGAGTGAAGTGAACTTCTACTTCGGCATCGGAAAAGAAATGACACGATACATTGTGATAAACCATTTTACCACATGAAAATCGTTCTTTCACGAGATTACAAAACTGCTGTCTTTTAGCGTCTACCCAAATGTCGATATCACCACAAACCCTCAATGACGGCTTTGGATAATACAATGCGATACCTTGACCTTTCAGCACAATGGAATGAGTCTGCTGCCCACTTAAATATGAACAGATTTGCACTGTACGCATATTAAGTTTTTTATTGAGACACCTGAGTTGTTCGGTCAAGGCATACCATGACAAAAGCAAATCACGCGACGGACGCTGTTCTGCAGGCAAAATTTCTATGGCTTCAAAACAAACACCAAACAGTGTTTGCCGTTTAGCTTCTTCAAACATCCATTGCCAATCTTCCATTGAGGGAGATTGGGAAAATGACGTTCGCTGACCTACTGCAATCTGTAAAAGTTCAAAAAACACAGTTCATGACATTTAGATTAACAAGTCTTGTTCATCTCAACACGATACTTCATCCGACCCTGAAAATGAATGGCCACAACCTTGATAGAGTTAAAAGTATTATATTGACAAGACATTCTTTCATCGAATATCTCAACCTGCTTCGCATTTTCAATAATCACACGACCTCGTTCTGTATCAACTTCATTACATGAACACGACAAAATTCTGACATCCGGTGCAAAATGAATATAGCTGATTCCTTCATGACCTATATGAACTTCGTCTGTTATTTCCATATTGGTAGAATGTAGTTTAAAAGAACGATGATGTCCTAATCCTTTTTCAACCCCAGAATGTTTGGCGACTACATGATTTATCTCTTCCGAAACTATAGAAACTTCAGCACGACGGGCCATACGGAATCCACCCCAAACTTCAGCACTATCATGGCCGTCAACAACAACTGTATTATGAGCGGATGTTCCACGTTCGTACTGCCTCCGTTCTGTTTTATCATAAGTAGAAATTCCGGTATCGATAATAAAAGGTTTTCCATCTGTCCTAAGCTCATAATTCAGAGCATCAGCATGACTATGTCCTGGTTGATATGACGAAATAACATTGCCAACATCCAAAATCAGTTCCATGCGTTCGTTTGCCATTTTGCGATAACCGCATTCTTTCATAAGAACCGGCTCCCATGAAATATCCAGTCTTCTTGCATAAGCAAACAATTGGCTTGCTGTCGGAGCTATGCCATAAGCCGCATCATTCAACAATGGTATAGAACCATCAGAATAAACCACCTCTTCTAAATGTCCGAGCATCAATACGGCTTTCTCCTTCAAGAAGCCATCTGTTTTTTCCTGTTGCGGAAAAATACGGTTATGGCTTGAAAAGTTATAACAATCCAGCAAACGTTCAAGCAAAATACAATGATACATCGGAGACAACTCATAATGTGCGCCATCCGGAAGTATTTGCTCATCCAGTTCACGATAAAGTAACCGGACTGCCTTTTTGTACAAACGTTTGTCAGAAAAATATAATGCCCCGATAAACAAAGAAAAGGCATCTTCCAGCAAATGATTTCCTAAAAGATGATATTCCAATTTCTTTTCCAACAAACGATATTGGGAATAAAGACTGGTATTCCACCGTTCAAGGTTTTTTGCATCTACTTGTTCTTTATGCAAACAAATGAATTTTATCCAATTTATTCCCCGTAAAGCAATAGGATAAGGATCTAGCCCCACTTTATTCAATGGCAACTCGTCAATAAATTTATCAATCCATACTGCTCCTGTTTTAAAATCCATTTCCTCTTGGCATAACCAATCCATATAATTCAAATTATATGCCCATAACATGCCTTTAGATGTATCATTCCAAGAAGAAAAACGTGAAGGGATATTCAAAAACGTTATATTATCTTTTCCGTCATAACTTTTACTTTTGTTCACACTTTGTTCAAAAGAAAGAGTATTATTTACAATTGGAAATTCATATAGATGAAAATCCGATTGAAAAAATCTATTCTTCAATTGATAAAAAAACTGTCGTACTTGCAAATACACTAAAGTATTTAATAAAAGAAATACTTTATTTTTTTGACAATTCGGATACAACATATTTAAATTTACCTGCTTTTGTTCGTTCTATTCTAGCAACATAGTCAAAAACAACTTTTAGCTTTGGACTAAACTGTTGTGAGATTATTTTCAAAATTTTTTGTTCATCTTCTATACTATAACTATCCTTTCTAACAATCCGTAGAATGATACTTCCTACTTCACGTTGTACAATTTGGCATTCTATTATATTATTTGACTCTTTCAAGATATAATCCAAACGAGTAATACGTCCTCCTTCCGGAGTCATTATATAATCCTCCACACGCCCTTCTATATCTCTGATTACAGAGCTATTACGTCCGCAACGACATTTATCGGTTGAAAATATTGCAGTATCACCTATTTCATAACGAATAAATGGCATTGCCAAATTTTGAAAACCTGTTGCCAATAAAGTGCCCTTGGTCATACCAGTTTCTTTTATTTCCAAATGTCCCATTTCAAAATCTTCATGATAACAACCACATTCACACTGAGAAGCGGCTCCGGCCTCCTCACTAAAACCATAGTGTTCTATAATTTTACTTCCTTTGAAAATCCGCTCTATTAACTCCCTCTGATTGGAATAAACCTTTTCCGCACTTGTAAAAATATATTTAGGTGCAGTAGTTACTTTTAAGTTATTTTTTTCAACAAGAAGAGCTAACGTATAAATTATACTTGGGTAACCTACAAAAAAAACAAATTTTTGATTATTAATAAAAGAAACAATATGTGAAACCTTATCTTCTGTCAGATGTTGCTGATTCAACATATACTGATTCAAATTTCTATTGTAACGCCAAAAAGGAGGTTTCTTTTGCTCTAAAGGCACGACTAATTTCCCTGTAAAATTAAGATGTAAATCTCCTTTCCGAATCCCAAATCTATTACGTCCCCGCCAAACTGTAGCCCAATAATGCCGTAAACTTTGCTTTGTCCAATAAAAATGAAGAGGCTTTCCTGTACTCCCACTGGTGTGATAGGGAATTAAATCATCTTTTCCTCTATCATCAGAAAGCATTTCCTGCCAATGTTCACGAACTTCCTCTTTCGTAAGAATAGGGAACTTCCGTAAATCGTTCAACTCTTTAAAATCTTTAGGGTGAATTCCAAATTCGTCAAATTTTTTTTTATAGAAAGGAATATGCTCATAGGCATACTTTAGTATGAATGAGATTTTCTGTTCTTTATAATGAAGAATATCTTTTTCAGAAAATTTATCACTTTGCTCTAAATCATTATACATGGCTCTGTAATTTCCACCATATCGTTGTCTTTGCAAACGACATCCATACCAAGAACAAAGAATATTTTGAATGAAAACAGGAAGATGCCGATAAATAGTAAAATATTTCATAGTTATCCTATTAGTTGTAAAATTCTATGATTCACATTATCTGCCTCAAACGGTTCAAAAGCAGAGAACGCATTTGAAGAGAATGTCATGTATTTATCATTATTGAATGATAAAATCGCAGCAAGCAATTCCTTTACATTGCCACTCTCTATTAAAATTCCGTTCTTTTCATTTTCAACAATCTCAGGAATCGCTCCAATACGAGATGCAATACAAGGAATACCAACCGAAAAAGCTTCCAATAAAATCCCCGGATAACCTTCTGCATCATGTTTTGTCGGTAACAAAAGAACATCATAATGACTTAATAAAGAAGTAACATCGCACGGTTTTATACATCCTCTATAATGATAATTACAACCTTCCAAATAATCCGGAGTATAAGATGATTCAAGCGGTCCATAAAAATCCAACTGGTACTCTTCGCCTAACCGTTTAAAGACAGTTATTAAATCATCAACTCCTTTATTCTTATGAACTCTGGAAAGAAAAACAAATCTTTTAGCATAAGGTTTGTGTAAATCACGCACTATAGCACTGTTTTTTCTTACATTAGGAAACCAATAGGAGCACGTGTTAAATCTTGATCCAAAAGCGACTAAAGATTTGGTTTCCCAAAACAGCATGTCACTGTTTTTCAAGACATAACAAAGTATCTTCTTTTTAAACCAATTACAATGATTGTAATATGTTTCGAAACTTCCGGCAAATTTGCGCAAAAATATTTTTTTATTACACAATCGCGCAATACCAACGATTAAAGGGGCTAAAATAAGATAATCATTAATCGTTCCATGCAAGAAAATTTTTTCACATCGCCATATTTTCCTAACAAAACGGGCAATTATGCCCACTATAGAAAATAATCGGAATGTATAATTATCTTTATTAGTATCTATTACTTCAAAAGGCACATTTTGCTCTCGGCAAAATTGTAACCAAGCTTCAAAAAGCACAACGACCCCTCCTGTTCTCAACGAGTCGCTTTTAAAAAAGCAAGGTCCTATATTCAATATTTTATTTTTCATATTAAAATCTGCATGCTATTCAAGTCATTATTTTCAGATATTCTTCAACACTATTATCCATAGAGTAAACAGCATAATTTTTTTTAGAAGCTACTCTCATTACTTGTTTATCATCCTCCGACATCTCCATAAAACGAATCAACAAAGCCTTTATATCATCAACTGTACAACCTTTTGACACAAGACCATTTACATTATCCTGTACCATATTCTTCATACCTCCAACCGGAGTTACCAATGGAACAGCACCTACTGAAAAAGCCTCAATGACAGTAATAGGCATGCCTTCCCAAAGAGAAGGAAGACAAAAGGCGTCTGAAACATACATATATGCACGGGGATATCTTTTTGCTCCTAAAAAATGAATATGTGGGCATAACAAAGACTGTATAGCTGAAAAAATAGGTCCCGGCTGTTGCTCTGTACCATCTTTACGGCCAATAATATAAAGTTCTATCGGATAACCCTCTTCATTTAATTGTTTGACTGCCTGAGCCAAAGCATATTGATTCTTTTCTTCTCCCAATCTCGCAATATTGACAATACGCATTGCATCTTTGTCTCTTGCCATACTCTCCATCTCAGCTTGAGCCTCATCTACCTCATTTTGAATTAATTTATAAGCCGGTCGACCATTATGAATCAAAATCCCCTTACGCCCATAAAGTTGTTGAAAGCTTTTTTCCGACTCTTCAGAGATAGTAACAGGAATAACACGATGGCATTTAAAGGCCAAACGCCGGAACATAAGACTCAACATCTCACCGGCTTCCTTTTTTGCCTCGCTATGCACTGTATGAATAAATTTCACACGAGACGGCAACAACCAAGCTATAGCAGAATAAACGATGCCGCGTAAATGAGTGTGTACAACATCCGGCGATGATATCCTTATTTGCCGCCACAATCGGAAGAACAAACAAAAATCCATCCCCATCTTTTTATTCATAGGAACAACTCTTACACGTTCATCTATTTCTTCCGCAAAAAAACCAACATTATCCAAGGAATGAAGCACTATCAAAGTAACCTCATGACCTTTCATAACCAAACCATTACAAAGATCTACCACAAAACGCTCAGCTCCTCCCTGTGATAGTTGAGGAATTATTTCTATTATTCTCATTCTATCTATCAAGATGTTATTTAATTACCATATAAGCAACATGCAAAAGCAGAATGCCGACGGCTACATATTTACCATAATATGTAGCCTTAACTTTATAATTATATCTTAACCATTGATAAATCAAGAAGATAAAAGGATAAACGACCATTAACCGCCGAGTATTGAATTCACTGGCTGATGCTACAATCAAATAAAGAATACTCAAATAGAATAATAGAGAAATCTTTATCGGCCATTTTTTTCTTTCCTTGAACCAATTGCAAAATATGGCAATTAAAATAGGCAACCAATAAAAAGGGAAGAGGCAGTCAATAGCCACCAAATGATTATAAGAATGAGTTTCTTTGAATAAAGCCCAAACAGGAAATGGTAATAACTGAGCAAAGAATGTCTTGGCTAAAAAATTAAAGGGTACAGGCAGTTCATTTAGTTTTACGCCCAAAGAGCCTGCATCGGCAACATCCACACTAAGGATTGTATAACGAGCGATAACATTAACCATTGTAGAGAGGATGAATCCCGAAATAGATACAAGAACCAATAAAGACAAAGCAAAAATAAATAATTTGCCTCCTCCACTTACCTGTTTATACATCTGACTCATCGGTATGGCAAAAAATGCAACGGCGAACAATCCATTCTCTGTTCTGAAATAGTAAGTTACAATAACTAAAAAAAACATTAAGAGCAAACGTCCTTTTTGCTCTCTCTTCATAGCCAAATACACCAATACTGTATATAACAAACATACATGTACATCACGCATAATTTGACACGATAATAAAAATATCGGGCTAAGAAAAGCAAAAATCAAAATACGTTTTGTTATTCTTTCATTTACAACCGGTACTATCTGACCATAAATTTTATAAATAAAAACATGCACAAGTGTCCCTAAAAAAACGACATTTGTTTTCATAAAAAACAGAGTATCGGACACATGAAGTAAATTTGCGAATTTAATCAAATACGCCATACATGAAAAGCCTAAAGGCGATTCATTGGTTCTGAAAGAATCTCGCGCATAGGCAAATATTTCACCAAAGGGCAATACAGACAAATCAACCCCCAATTCATAGAAAGTGATTTGATCACTGCCTATAAAATAATCGGAATATGGATTTTTCACATATTGATGGGTAAAAAACATATATATCAAATACCCGGTAAAAACTATAAACGCGATATGCCTTTCCTGCTTCTTCTTAGCAATCAGTAATAGGAGAACAATATAGACAAAGAGTGCTACTATCATAACATAGGAATAAGTAAAAACTTTAGGTATAACAGTAAAAGAAATCCTTTAATTACCTAAAAAAACTCTTTAACCGTACACACCAAGAAGTGATACGTTTACCCAATATTTTTTGTACCCTCTTTTTCATACGCTTATTCCAAGGTAACCAAGTTCCTGCATAATGATGAATTGA
>NZ_BEWW01000139.1 GCF_002933955.1 Prevotella sp. MGM2 | reverse complement strand
CAAGGCTCAAAAAAGCTATCAGCATGTCGACCAAGCGCTTCACATTACGCTCAAAGCCGTTCATGCCGTCGGGGATAAAGGGAAGGTGATAAGGCATAACCAAATAAACTTTTATCTTATAAATATCACTTCAAAAAAGGCCTCCCGACAGAGCGAGAAAGAAGGCGCTGAAATCGGGAACACCCATTTTAACACTATTTGCTTTCAAAGAAAAAATATCGTATCTTTGTAACAGCCGAGCGGGGCTTTCCTAAGGAAAGTGCCGCTTTTTCTGTATATTATAAGTAAAAAAGAACTAATAAAGGCTCTATTTTTATCAGAAAATCCAAGTATTACAATTCAAAATCCAAGTATTCGCGTTAAAATTCCAATACTGACTTTTTCATCTCCGATACTTATAACCTATAGTTTAACACTTCAAAATGTAACGGAAAGTTAAATATGTTAAAACCAGAAAGACCATTACGCATCGGTATTCTGATCAGAACAACTTTTCAACTTCTCAGCCTGCGTCTGTAAAGCCGGGCGCGAAAGGAGGCGGGCATAACACGGGCAATAAAACGAATCGCGATGTTTTTCAGCATCTGACCGAAAGTAATATAGCGCATGCCATAAAAAAGAAACTGCAGACGCACCTCGACCAAAGCATAACCGAAACCGCCGCGACGCAAAAACATTTCACGGGAAGCACGGAAAGCCTGCAAAGCCTCAGGTATCGTGTAGAAACGGCAATTGCTCATCATCATCCTTACCCACAGATAATAATCCTCAAACAACGGATAATGCCTGTAGCCGCCGTTGTGCACCACCGCTTGCTTGCGGAACATCACCACCGGATGATTAACCGGATTGCGGCGCTTGCCGTACTCGTAGAGTGCCTCATTGCCTTCAGGTAAAGTTTTCACAGCATCCACCTCCTCCGGCAGCCGGCTGAATTCCTCCATCCAGGCAGAGCAGACATCCAAATCGGGCTGTCGCCGGAACTCCGCCAACTGTCGCTCAAAGCGGAAAGGTTTGGCGATATCATCCGTGTCCATCCGCGCCACCAATTCAAAGGAGCAGTGTTTCAGTCCCTCATTCAAAGCGCGCCCCAATCCCACATTCCGAGGTAACTTCACCACTTTCAACTGTTTATACCGTTTTTCGTACTCTTCCACCACTTCATCCAGTTCTGATGTGAGTGGTCCATCTTCTACCAGCACCACTTCAGAAGGCATCACCGTCTGTCGGAAAACACTCTCCAAAGATGCCCGTAAATAGTCTGGACGCTCTTTGCAATACACAGACATTAATACTGAAAAATCCTGCATAAACTTATAGCAAAACTATTAAATTCATCTCCTTTGACAAAATCAATCCCTTTTCAAAATTTCAGATGAACTACTAAATGGCGCTCTCGTTTCTCTACCGGAGGTACCTCCATATAATTTTCTCCATAATAACTCACTAAAAAACGATGAGTATCATTAGGCACAAAAGCATCCATTGAACAGAACTTCATCTTTCTTGCCGGAAAAAACACATCATAAGGTGACATGGCACCATTATATCTCCGCCGACCTGTGGGAATAGTCACCAAATTACATTCATTTCGTTCTGACTGACACAAACGATCTATGCAGTAACTTAACCACCGGTGAGAAAAAACAGACATGCTCCATCCTACAATCTTTCGTAACCGATAACGATAACGGCCATCCTTAGTAGCACACATAAACTGTCGATAACGTTCATTATCCACCTTATAAATTAAAAGAGAATTGCACAGAAACATCAGCACAGGCAGAAATAGACCTTTCAGCCAACGAACTGTTGTATTCTTACTGACATAATCAATAGGGAAAACATCCACAAAAATCCCTTTTGGGGAACTGTTTTTTAAATCGAGCAGTTCCTCACAAACAGTTCCCCTTTTGTACACTTTCAGAAACAGATTCTTTGTATCACGATATTTATCTGGAAAAGTTACTTCATACTTTTCTGCAAATTCACCTTTTACACACAGTTGTTTGAAGCGTTCATAATCATCCCTCAACATCATCAGGTCAAGATCGTCATCCCAAGGAATAAAACCTCCATGACGCACAGCGCCCAGCACATTTCCTCCTCCCAATATCGGAGTTATTCCATGCTCTTGACATAATGTATTGATGTCTTCATACATACCGAGCAATACCGCTTTCAATTGCTCGCACTCCTCCTCGGTCACTTCATGCAACAAGTTACTTTTAGCGACCAGTTCATTCATCATTATTTTATCGCTCTTCATAATCTTTTTCTCATAAAATCCATCTCACCCGATTTACAGATATTGCTTCATCATCCCATACTTCCCGCGCCAATCGAATATCTGCATAAGCCCACAATGAGGTACATAATTCCCCTCGATCATTTCAAATCCATTGGAAGTTATCGCCAAATCCCAAGCAACGAATCTAGCGTCCTTATTTTTAGCTATAGCTTGTAATATAAAAGCTTTAGCCTCTTCCCATCGGGGAATACTAAAGCCTAACATAATCATATCTGTAGAAGGATGCCGAGCATACTCATTCAACAAAATATCTTTACCATAACCACAAACTAAACCGGTATTCATATCTATAGGATAGACGACTCCCTTTGCATGAAAATTGTCACAAATACTATCACCGCCTCCTACTCTGAGAAGAGTAGCTAATATTTTAGGTTCACCACTTTGGGTAACTGTACTATAAACTCTTATAGTTTGACAAGAAGCAGGATTCAATGATTCTAAATCAGGATGATTTCTTACAACCTCTTCCAGTAAATACTGTTGCCCAGCAATTTCATCCAACAAAATATTCAGATTATCTTTATTCACATCAAACAAATGAATCCCTCTTCCACTAGACAAATCTACAGGCTTTACTACTATCCTCTTATATTTTAAAACAAAAGCCTCAATATCCTCAACTGAGGCTTTTCCAGTGAACAACCAATCTCTATGAACAAAATCCGAATAAACCTTATTGAACAATTCCTTGTGATTAAAAATATCTGCATATTTTTTCGGATTAAGAATACGGTCTAACTTCAACATTTTACGCCGGGTAATGATATCTCTTCGCCCAAGAGAAGACAAGGCGTACATTCTATTATGGAACCAGTCAGAAGGAGTAGCACCATACAAAACATAACATTTCAGCCACGAAAACCATAAGTTAAATGCAAAAGCCTCATAATCACGTTTAACAATATTTATATAACGTGCTTGTTTTTTTAATGTGGCTTTAATAAAATTAAAATTCATTTTTCTCTATTTTTTGTCTTAATAATGTAGATGAAATACCATCCGTGTGTTTCAGATACACGACACGACATCCCACCGTAGCAAACTCACGCTCATATTCATCCCAAGCCTGAGTGCCCTTCCAGTCAGAACCAACAAACACAATATCGGCATTCTCACGCTCAACAGCTGCCAATTTATCCATGTCTGATTGAAGAACAACCTTATCTACATATCTTACAGCAGATATAATTTGCATGCGCTGTTGTTCATTAATAATCGGATATTTATGCTTTCTTTGAAAACATAAATCGTCCGTTGTGACACCGACAACCAAGAAATCACACATCTCTTTAGCTCGTCGCAAAATGTTAAGATGACCGATATGAAACATATCATAACATCCAGTGGTATAACCAATAATAGGTTTTGTCGTTTTACTTTTCATATTGGATGGTTATCTATTTTACACTATTCCTATCAACTCTTGATATATTTTCAAATGTCTGTCTCTAAAACATTGAGGGGAATATTCTTTTTCAAAGTGCCTCTTTATATTCTGTCCTAACAGAACTTTATTCTCTATAGCCTTTTGAATAGCAGGAACTATGCTTTCCGGATTATCCAATTCAAACCTCACCACCTCTTCATCCGTCAATATCTCTTCAAAAATTGGAATATCAGAACAAACCACAGCTTTACCATAAGCTGCAGCCTCTAAAAGAGACAATGGAAACCCTTCACTATGACTAGGCATTACATAAACATCATAGAAAGGTAAATAACGGTATGCAGCAGGCCTACTCCCTAAAAACAGGACACGTTGCTCTAAGCCCAAAGATTTAACCAACCGCTCCCATTCTTTCCTTGAAACACCTTTACCTGCCATGCAAAATTTCACATTAGGAGGAAGAAAAGGTAAAGCTGAAATAACAAGATCCAACCCTTTATTTAAATTTAAATTGCAATTAGCTCCAAGAAGAATATCACCATCCTGTTTAAAAGCCTCTATTTCCTTCTTCTCTTCTTCTGTCAGAGAAGCGCTCATATCACATACACGTGTATTATAAGCATAGGTTAACTTTTTGAGAGGCAGATAGTTTTCATAATAGTTCTTGGCATGCTTACTCAAGACTAGAATCTTATTGTCCCGAAATGTAGCCCATAATATAATCCGCCCGGTTATCTTTGACACAAACGGACCATATTTATAAGCATGTTCTTGAAAAACAAAACTATGAATCGTTGTACAAACAGGCGTTTTACATCTCAGAGGTTTATGCAACATCGCATACAAATCCGGCCTAACCCCATGACAATGTATGATATCGAAATTATCAAAATCAAATGACGACATGAAAAATGACAATCGCTTTGTAGGACATGGAAAATCAAGTGCCATCTTATCCTTAAAATAAAAGACCTGACATTCATGTCCTTTTTCCATCAAAACTTTAACCAAATCTAAAGCAACTATGATAGGACCAGAATTAGCAAGTGATGTGAGAAGAAATGCAATTTTCATAAAAGAATAATATTTAATGACACAATATCACAGCTATCCCAATTTTAAGATGTAAAATAGGATTTTATTTTCTGCTGCGATAACAATCTGTCTCCCGTCATGATTGTCATAAGCAATACTAAAGACGTCAATCCTGACTCAAAAAATATTGTAGGTTCAAAGAAATAATAGACATGAACGCCCAGTAAAAAAGCCTTAGACTGCACATAATTTAAATTTCTGTAGAAGAAAATTAAAAACGTACAGTAAAATAAAAGATACATCATTCCATAAGAATACAATGTATTCAAATAGCCATTATGCAACCCCACCTCAAACTCATCACTTATAATGGAACCGACAAAAGACCGGCCACTTCCCCAATAAGTAATATCAAAGTTTTCAACGGCATAAAGAATCATGAAAGTACGTGAAGAAGAAGAAGCTCCTTTACCAAAAAGGTCCATATCAGAATTGATAAAACCTATTGTCATATAAACCGAACATGCAACAAGAATCAACAAAGTAAATGCAACAGCATATAAATCATAATTCTTCCTGACTATCTGCCTTAAAAATATGAGAGAAACAACAATCAGAACATAGAGTATAGAGTTTCTTGAAAAGCACGCAAGAACATAAAAAATAGAAAAAAACAACAAGATCAAATAAATTTTATTTTTACTTAAACGAATCAAATACCAAGAAGAAATAAAAAACAAGATACCTATTGTCGAATTTGTATTAGTGTTTTGAGTGAAACCCAGAAAACCTTTTTCTATATTCATACTTCGAATGGCCATAACCAACTCCTCAAAATTCCATATGAGATTAATTAGAGCATATATGACAATCGCAAAAAAAACTCTTGAAGTAATGAATTTATCATTATCCAAATTTATCATTAAAAAGGCTCCAGTGAAGTACATAAGCGAAGATATCACTGTATCATCCGTAAAAGAATTATGCAATACAAAATACCCTCCAAATAACAGTAAAAAGATGGTTTTAAAATAAGATGGTTTACCTATATAAGATAAAGAGCCTACAAGAACCATCATTCCCCAGTTTATAATCATCAACGGATGTGTTGGTGGAATCCTTAGCGATACCCCAACAAGGAGTATAGAAACAATTGCCGGGAAAAAAAATCTTGCTATCATCGAATCAGAGATTTAATGATCCCCCAAACTTTTCTTCCCATAATTTTCAACATTTTCTTTTTCATACGCTTATTCCAAGGTAACCAAGTTCCTGCATAATGATGAATTGA
>NZ_BEWW01000138.1 GCF_002933955.1 Prevotella sp. MGM2 | reverse complement strand
CACAAATTTAACACTTTTCCCAAAATTCATGCACCGTGTTTTCGGCTTGACCCATCTTTTTGCCTGCGGCTGTGCCGGTAAACTGCAGGCAGACAGTGAATGTGATGTCTCTGATGAAGTGTCTCAAACGTGTTCGTCTGATTCGGGTTATAATCTTTCTAACGTGATTTATACTTCTAAAGATTCTGTAGAGGTTGTAAAACTTCTACGCCAAAAGTTTGTGGGGAATGAGGTGTTTCATTTTGCACGGCATTTTATAGGTCGTCCCTATGTGGGGTATACTTTAGAAATTTCTGATCCTGAGCGTCTTGTCGTAAATTTGCGGCAGTTCGATTGTACAACTTTGGTGGAGACTGTTTGTGCTTTGGTTATGACAAAGAGGCAGAATAGTGACAACTTTTCAGATTTCTGTCAGAATTTGGAGAAATTACGTTATCGTTCAGGAAAAATGGACGGGTATTTGTCACGTTTGCATTATTTTACTTGGTGGATGCATGACAATATAGAGAAGGGCCTTTTCATTGAGGTAATCGATAAGGTTTATTTTACTGCACCGAAAACGGTGAATAATTATTATATGAGCCAGCATGCCTCTGATTATAAGATGTTGGCGTCCCATCCGGAATGGGTGGATAGCATAAGGGCTATGGAGCGCTATGCCAATGGAGCTGAC
The DNA here is from genome assembly GCF_002933955.1 of Prevotella sp. MGM2. Taxonomy (GTDB): domain Bacteria; phylum Bacteroidota; class Bacteroidia; order Bacteroidales; family Bacteroidaceae; genus Alloprevotella. Next base: position 11,351 of record NZ_BEWW01000138.1, on the reverse strand, counting down.
GGTCATTATCTTCCTCAAACCGCTACTAAATTTTCACCGGAACAACTTTCTGTTATTCACGATGGAGATATTATTGCAATTGTCACAACTAAAGCCGGTTTGGATTATTCTCATTTAGGATTTGCCGTGTGGGGCAGGGATCAGAAATTGCATTTGCTTAATGCTTCGATGGTTTATAAGAGAGTTGTGGAAGATACTGTGACTTTGTATGATTATTTAGCAAAACGTAAAACTTCTGTAGGTATTCGTCTGCTCAGGCTGATAGGAAAATGATAACAGATTAAATGTATAAAAAAATCGCCGAACAAAACAATATATGATTGTTGTTCGGCGATTTTTTTAGGGTGGGGGAAGTATCAGGTCAAATTAAATATTGAGATGAGATACTTTCGTTGTTCATAACACGCTGGATCGTTTCAGCCAACATGCTGGCAACGCTTAGTTCTTTTACTTTCGCACATTTACCGCGATAGGGGATGCTGTCGGTGAAGACCATTTCTACAAGGGCTGACTTTTCGACACGTTTGTCTGCCGGTCCGGACATAATGCAGTGACTGGCAATGGCACGTACACTATTTGCGCCGTTGCTCATGATCAGGTCTGCAGCTTTGGTTATTGTACCGGCTGTGTCTACAATGTCATCAACAAGAATGACATCCATATCTTTCACATCACCGATAATCTGCATGCTGGCGACTTCATTAGCTTTTTTGCGGCTCTTGTTGCAAAGAACCATGGGGCAATCAAGATATTTTGCGTAAGATGCAGCGCGTTTGGATCCTCCAACATCAGGAGTGGCAATGCAAAGATTGGGAAGGTTGAGGCTCTTTATATAAGGTAGTACCACCGTTGAGGCATAAAGATGATCTACTGGAACATCGAAAAATCCTTGCTCCTGATCCGCATGAAGATCCATCGTAATAACGCGGTCAATACCTGCAACACTCAACAAGTCGGCTACCAATTTTGCGGCGATGGATACGCGGGGCTTGCTTTTACGGTCTTGACGTGCCCAGCCGAAATAAGGAATGACAGCACAAATGCTATGGGCTGAGGCACGCTTGGCTGCGTCAATCATGAGTAACAATTCCATTAAGTTGTCGGAATTGGGAAATGTTGACTGGACAAGGAATACATCACGGCCACGGATGGATTCTTCGTAGCAAACTTCAAATTCGCCATCGGCAAATTCCGTTACAGTTAAATTACCTAAAGGGCGATTCAACTCTGCGCAGATTTTCTCCGCTAAATAGCGTGAGGCTCTTCCGGAGAAAACCATAAAAGATTTGTTGTTCATTATTGAAGGTCTTTATAATTTTTTATTTTTTTATTTGCTCTCTTTACTGTGTTAGGGAATAGGATTATCCTACAGCTTTTTTTAGTTTTCTGAAGTGGTTGATGAGCATTTTGAAATCAGAGGTCTGATGAATATTAAACCGATTCCAAATAGCTCCTAGGGTTACAACGCCTCCAAATCCTAAGTCTTTCAGTATGGAAATGTTTTCAAGGTCCACACCACCTAATGCCATCACTTTCCGGTTAATGACTTTCTTCTTGCTCAATTCCTTTAATTCTGCAATTGGGAATTGGCTGTCATAGCCGTCTTTTGAAATGCTTTTGAAAATAGGAGACAGAAAAACGTAGTCAAATTTATTTTTATAAGAAATTACTTCTTCTGCAGAATGGCACGAATAGCTGATGTGCCCTTTGTAGTTTTGTGGTATTTCCGGATTGCGATGATTCAAATGAATACCTCGCAAATTATATTCGCTTTTTAAATAAAAATGGTCGTGTACAACGATATTTTTGCGGTAATGTTCAGGAATTAAGGAGAGTAAACGCTCAGAATACACAGGCTCAGTATTGGGCTTGCGCAGGTGTAGGAGTTCAAGCCCTTCATCGAAGAGAGAGGTTAGTATTTGATGCTCTTCGACAAAGAAGTAGGGCGTTGTCATTAAAATCAGTTTCATGCTGCTCCTATTGCTTTGTTTATAGATGTCAGGGTAGGAAATGAAGATATGTAGTTCTGGTTCTCTTCTAGTTTTCCTCTGTAACTTTTACTGTCTGCAAAGTTACATAAAATTAAATGATATATGGTATTGTTAAAGTAAAAATATAATGGGCAGAACAGTAATGCTGTTTCCTTTTTTGCTTTTGCATCCATTATATGGTGTTTGAGTCATCCAAAGAGCAATAATATCCTAATTTGTAAAAATTGAAGAGAAGGATGGAAGGATGATGGCTGAGTAAATTTTTTTGAAGTGTTTTTTTTATGCTTTTATATAACTGTTTTGTGCATTTCTTCAGATGCCATTTTTCGAGTTTGGATGCAATGCGTGACGCTCCGGTATGTCCTTGTAGAGGATCCCCTAATTTGTAAAGCATTCTCATTGCAGTTTCAGTCTTTTTTAAGAAAGACTGATTGCTGTCTATTCCTTTGTGAATTAATGGATTATCTGTATGAATCACAGAGTAGGAATGTTTTTTTAGCATTAGGCCCATTAGTGTGTCCTCATAGCCATATTCTGTGCAACGTTCGTCAAACCGGATACGTTCAAAGACTTCACGATGAAACATGACATTGAATGTGGAAAAATAATTGTAGGGGGCTTTGGTACGGGCTGTGGCCGGTCGTGCCTTTTCTGCTTTCTTTTCGTAGCGATAACGTAGTTCACACCCTGATGGCGCAGGTCCGGGAGGATTCTTTAATGTGCCACATATCACGTCTCCCTTGTTTCTGTCTTGCCAGTAGCAGCGTATGAAGTCTTTTGTAAATATCTCAGCATCGGCATCAATCATCAGTAGTAAGTCAAAACGGGCAATGTCTGCCATGGCATTGCGCAAGTGGGCTTGGCCGATGTTCTTTTTTTGTTGTATGTATGTACTGCCTGTTGTAAGTGCGGCAGTCATATTGATTTTCTGTTTGTTTAAATCGGTTGATGCATCATCTGATACAATAATTTCATAATCGAATTCCCCATCCAATTCCTCTTTTAATTGGAGTGATTGGGCTGCTAGCTCTTTGATAAGCAGTGAGCAGTCATAGTTATAGACTGGGATTAATATTGAAATCATTGTTTCGTGAGAATGTTGTTTTAGAGCAGGCAAAATTAACAAAAACTCCGAAAAACACGAAATAAAAAATGAGAAGATGGATGAATTATTAAGTATTATGGTTGATTGCTGGTGTTTTTATCGTTGGTGTGGCCATTAGCTTATTATTGTAATGAAACTATGATTCTTTATATTGGCAGATAATATTTATTAGCGGAGTGAAAGAGGAGTTTTTTAATTGTTGTAGTATGCTGGTTCGTGAAGGTTATGCTTCTTGTTTTATTTTAATATTTTGTAAAAACTATGTTTGTTATGTAGAAAAATGTTATCTTTGCAATGTTTTACTGTCGCGTTTTTGTGATAAGTGCTAAACATTTAATTTAATAGTAGTTGTATGTTACAGGAAAAGGCCGGCGCATTGGCTGGAAAGATTTGGCAAGCTTTGAATGAAAATGGTGAGCTTGTTGGTAAAGATTTGAGAAAAATCCTTAAAATTCGTAGCGACAAAGATTTATATCTTGGGATTGGATGGTTGCTTCGTGAGGATAAGGTTGTAACGAAAGAAGTAGAGAAAGACATTCTCGTTTCTTTGAAGTAAGTTCTGCTTGAGAAATACCTTATTTACAGGGAGGATGAACTGTATAGTCACAGTTATTCTCCTTGTTTTTATTGGTATTTTATGTGGTTGTAAATGGTGATATTCCATTTTATTTGTATTTTTGCAGACGATATAATGCCGACGGGTTTGTCGGTTTGAAAGATTAAAATTAGCAAATTCTAAATACTCAGCATTGTGGTAGATACTAAGTACATTTTCGTAACGGGAGGCGTTGCGTCTTCTTTGGGTAAAGGTATAATTTCCGCTTCTATCGGAAAGCTTTTACAAGCTCGTGGTTATAATATCACTATTCAGAAATTTGATCCTTATCTTAACATTGATCCGGGTACGCTTAATCCTTATGAACATGGCGAATGTTATGTGACAGACGATGGGCAGGAGACGGATTTGGATTTAGGACATTATGAGCGTTTTACTGGTGTTCAGACTACTCGTAATAACAATGTGACAACCGGCCGTATCTACCAAAGTGTTATAGAAAAAGAGCGCCGTGGTGATTATCTGGGCAAGACCATACAGGTTATTCCTCATATAACGGATGAGATAAAGCGTGATATGTTGTATCTTGGGAAGCGTAATCACTATGATTTTGTTATTACGGAAATTGGTGGAACTGTTGGTGATATTGAGAGTTTACCTTTTTTAGAAGCCATCCGACAATTAAAGTGGGAATTGGGGCATAAGGCTGTATGTGTGCACCTTACTTATGTTCCTTATTTAGCTGCGGCTGGTGAATTGAAGACAAAGCCTACACAACATTCTGTAAAGGAATTACAGAGTTTGGGCATTCAACCGGATGTGCTGGTGTTGCGTACAGAGCATGAGCTAAGTTCTACGTTGAAAAAGAAAGTTGCCAATTTCTGTAATGTGGCCCCTGAAGCAGTTGTTCAAAGTTTAGATCAGCCCACAATTTATGAAGTGCCGCTTCGTATGCAGGAGCAGGAACTTGATGCAACTATTCTTCGAAAATTAGACATGCCGGTAGGTGAAACTCCGGGGTTGGGTCCTTGGCGTTCTTTCTTGAATCGTCGTCATCAGGCTACAGAAATAGTCAATATCGGTTTGGTTGGTAAATATGATTTGCAGGACGCTTACAAGAGCATATTTGAATCTTTGTCTCAGGCCGGAACTTATAACGATTATAAAGTAAAAGCACATTTTATAAATAGTGAGAAGTTGACGGCAGAGAATGTTGATAAGGAAATTGAAGCGATGGACGGAATCGTCATCTGTCCAGGTTTTGGACAGCGTGGCATGGATGGAAAACTTCTTGCTGCACAGTATTGTCGTGAACATGACAAACCAACTTTTGGTATTTGCTTAGGTATGCAAATGATGGTCATAGAATATGCTAGAAATGTATTGGGATATGCTGATGCAAATAGTTCTGAAATGGACCAGAAAACACCGCATAATGTTATTGATATTATGGAGGATCAAAAGAATATTACTAACTTGGGCGGTACTATGCGCTTAGGAGGATATGAGTGTTCTTTGATTGAAGGTAGTAAGGTGCGTGAAATTTATGGACGGGAAATAATTCGTGAACGTCATCGTCACCGTTATGAATTTAACAATGATTATCGTCAGGATTTTGAAAAGAACGGTATGATTTGTGCTGGAATGAATCCGGAGTGTGATTTGGTGGAAATTGTTGAAATACCTTCTTTAAGTTGGTATATAGGTACACAATTTCATCCAGAATATTCAAGTACAGTACTTAAACCACATCCTTTGTTCCTTGATTTTGTGAAGGCTGCAATTCTTGCAAAAAATGGTAACTCCGGGAAATGAAGGTTTGGGTATCACCTACTTTAGTGTGAATAAGCAGTAATAGCAAAATAGGCAATTGACAATTAAGGATAATGGCTTAAGCCAACTCTTTTACCTGATTGTCAATTGTCTTTTGTGGTTAATTTGATAATATATTATACAGTATAGAAAAATGGACAAAAACACAGTAATAGGATTACTATTGATTGTAGCTGTTTTGGTTGGTTTTGGGTATTATAATTCCACTTTTCAACCTCAGAACCCATCTCAAGCAGTCGTTCAGAAAACTGCAAATCAAGAAGTGTCAAATGTTGCAGAGAGGAAAGATGCTAGAAAGGAAGCATTAGTAATAGTCGATTCAACTGCATTGTTTTATAAACAGTTATCTGTAACAGATACAGCGAGTCACGATTATGTAGTGTTGAAGAATAACAATGTAATTGTTGAGATCAACCCTCGTGGCGGTACTATCGGAAATGTTTACTTGAGGAACTATACCAGTTATGATGATTTTCATGAAGGGAAGAAAATTCCATTACATCTTTATGATGGGCAAAATGCTTCTTTGAATTTCTCTTTTAACACAAGTACAGGTGTCTTAAATACTTCTGATTATATTTTTGAGACTGTAGACCAAAAAGATTCTACTCAGGTGACCATGCGTTTGGCCACAGGGAATGGTACAAAACTTGATTTGCGTTATTGTTTGTTATCTGGAGACAAATATATGATGAATGTTGAAGTTGTTACCTTTGGAATGGAAAAATATGCAACAACGCAAACCAAGAATTTAGCTATTGACTGGTCGCAAAAAATCAAGCAGCATGAGAAAGGCTATGATTTTGAAAACAGATACTCTTCTTTGACTTATAAGTTGACTGCCGATGATACCCAAATGTTAAGTGAGATTCAGGATGATAGTGAGACCGCGGAAGGGCCTGTGGATTGGGTGGCTTTTAAGAGTCAATATTTCTCAACTGTGTTAATTGCTCCAGTTTCTGAATTTCAAGGACTTTCTGCCCGTAGTCGACAAATTCCGAAAGAAGCAAAAAATAATGATGCAGGTTTCCTGAAAGATTATAATGTCAAAATGGAAATTCCGTTTGATGTGACTGGCACTAAAGCTACTCAATTGCAATTCTTTTTTGGTCCTAATAGTTTCAATCTACTTAAATCTATGGATGCTGATAAAGTAGGGGAAAAGGACTTGGATTTGGAAGATTTGGTATATTTGGGATGGCCACTTTTTAAGTGGATTAACCGTTTCTTTACCATTTATGTGTTTGATTTTCTCACATGGTTAGGTCTTCCGATGGGAATTGTCTTGCTACTTATCACGATTTTGATGCGTATTATTGTTTATATGCCAACGCGCAAGAGTTTTTTGAGTAGTGCCAAAATGCGCGTATTGAAACCTAAAGTAGATGAGATATCGAAAAAATATCCTAGAAAAGAGGATGCTATGAAAAAGCAGCAGGAAATGATGTCTCTTTACTCTCAATATGGTGTAAGTCCGATGGGCGGCTGTTTGCCGATGCTTATTCAGATGCCGCTTTGGATTGCAATGTTCAATTTTGTGCCCAATGCCATAGAGTTGCGTCAAGAAGGTTTTCTTTGGGCAGATGACCTTTCTACTTATGACAGTATTTGGGATTTTGGCTTCCATATTTGGGGCATTGGTGATCACTTGAGTCTTTTCTGTCTTTTGTTCTGTGTAACAAACTTGGTTTATAGCCATATGTCTATTCGTCAGCAACGGGATTCCATGTCGGCAGAACAGGCTCAGCAGATGAAGATGATGCAGTGGATGATGTACCTGATGCCGGTTATGTTCTTCTTTATGTTTAACACCTATTCTGCCGGTTTGAATTATTATTACTTCATTTCTCTGTTGGCCAGTGCCCTGACAATGTGGTATTTGCGCCGTACAACTGATGATGCCAAGCTTTTGGCGAAATTGGAAGCTAATTATCAGGCCAATAAGAATAATCCTAATAAAAAGCCTAAGGGCCTTGCTGCTCGTCTGGAAGCTTTGCAGAAGGCACAAGAGGCACAGATGGAAGCCAGACGGAACAGGCAAAAATAATTGTGAATTTTGTCGCTGTTATATGGATTTCACTTTTCCTGTGAATTCTTTATAACAGCGGCTTTTTATTTGGTTGAAAACAATAGATTTATTATGTCAATAAAAAACATGCTTACAGCAACAGCACTTCTGATGGTTGTTGGCACTGGTGCGCAAGGGCAGACTGATGAAAAGCCTTTCATCGGCAGGGTGCAAATGAAATTTACTACAGACCGCCTTACTCCTGAGGCTTTGTGGGCTATGGGGCGGATTGGTCAGTTTTCTTTGAATGAAAATGGTAATACTGCTGTTTATAATGTGAATTATTACAGTGTAAAAGAAAACAAAAGTCATAGTGTTCTTTATACTATGAATATGGCGGATAGCCACAGTGTTCTTTTGACGCAAACCGCAGATAGTGAGAGCGGAGCCGTTTTTATTAAAGGAGGACAAAAAATTGCTTATTTGAGTGCTGTCAGTGGCACTAATCAAGTTTGGGAAATGAATATTGACGGTTCTGGAAGACGTCAGCTTTCATTTGAGGAGAAGGATGTTATAGATTTCCTCTTTTCACCCGATGGCCGCAAGGTGCTTTTGGTAAAGGAAGTGCCCAATCATTCGGTTATTCAAGAAAATGATGCGGATTTGCCTTTGTCAAGTGGTATGGTTATCAATGACTTGATGTATAAGCATTGGGATAGTTACATAAAATCGGTACCTCATCCTTTTCTAGCCGGTTTTGATGGTGATAAAATTAGTAGTAGTGTCGATTTGCTTGAGGGAGAGCCTTATGAATGTCCTATGTTGCCTTTTGGTGGTATTGAGCAATTGGCTTGGAGTCCCGACAGTAAAACGATTGCCTATACTTGTCGGAAGAAAACAGGTAAGGCTTATGCTATCAGTACGGATAGTGATATTTACCTTTATGACTTGACCACTCAAGAGACACGTAATTTGTGTAAGCCGATGGACTACACCGCTCCGGAAGTTAATGAAACCTCAACTTTGGAAGCCCAAGGTGTCAATGTCCAGACAGAGGATTATAATGTCGGATACGATCAAAATCCCCAATTCTCTCCTGACGGACGTTACGTTGCCTGGAGCAGCATGGAACGTGATGGTTATGAGAGTGATCGCACTCGATTGTGTGTATTCGATTTGAAAACGGGCAAAAAGACTTATGTCACAGAAAGTTTTGAAAGTGGCGTTAATGAGTTTTGTTGGGCAAATGACAATAAAACACTTTATTTTACTGGTGTTTGGCATGGCCGTACTCAAATTTATCGTACCAATCTTAAGGGACAAGTAAAAAGACTGACAGATGATGTGTGTGATTATGTGCTTGTAGGTCTGACGCCAGATAACAAGACACTAATAGCCAAACGTCATAGTATCAGTCAGGCAGATGAGGTATATGCTGTGGCTCTCAAGGGAGATAAAGGCATAGCCCGTCAAATAACGGAGGAGAATAAACTTTTTTATGACAATCTGACTTTTGGCGAAGTGAAAGAGCGTTGGGTAAAGACAACAGATGGCAAAGAAGAATTATGCTGGGTTATTTATCCTCCTCATTTCGACCCTACCAAGAAATATCCTACCTTGCTGTTTTGCGAAGGCGGCCCGCAGTCACCTGTCAGCCAGTTTTGGAGTTTTCGTTGGAATTTTCAAATAATGGCAGCCAACGATTATATTGTCATTGCCCCCAATCGCCGTGGACTGCCCGGTTTTGGAATGGAGTGGCTGGAAGCCATATCAGGAGATTATTCCGGTCAGTGCATGCAGGACTATCTTTCTGCTATTGATGACATTTGCAGAGAGCCTTACGTTGATAAAGACCGTCTGGGGGCTGTTGGTGCCAGTTTTGGTGGCTATAGCGTTTATTGGTTGGCTGGTAACCACGACGGGCGTTTCAAATGTTTCATTTCTCATGATGGTATTTTTAATACGCAGCAGCAATATCTGGAGACGGAGGAAATGTGGTTCCCTAACTGGGATCTTAAATCGGCTCCATGGGTCAGAACGGCAGAGGGACAAATGCAGAAGGCTTATGCAACATCACCTCATCTTTATGTAGACCGTTGGGATGCTCCTATTTTGTGTATTCACGGACAGCGCGATTTCCGAATAGAATACACACAGGCCCAAAGTGCCTTTGCCGCTGCCAGATTGCGTGGCATTGAGGCTCAGTTGCTTTTGTTCCCCGATGAAAATCATTGGGTACTCAGACCGCAGAATGGTGTCTTGTGGCAACGCACTTTTTTCCGTTGGCTTGACAGATGGCTGAAGAAATGATTTTTTTGTGAAATGATAATCATAATAGGAAATAATATAAATACTTAAGTAAAATGGTAACAGAAAACACACAAACATTAAATGACAAGGCCTGGATACGTTGGTCTGCCTTGTTTATTGTTGCTTTCACCATGATGGCAGCTTACTATGTCAATGATGTTATGGCACCGCTCAAGAGCATGCTTGAAGGGCAGTTGAGTTGGACTAGCGGAGAGTTTGGCATGTTTACGGGGGCCTATAGCTTCCTTAATGTATTCTTGTTGATGCTCATTTGGGGAGGACTGATATTGGACAAGTTCGGCATCCGTTTCACAGGTATATTGGCCACCGTTCTGATGGTTGGCGGTACGGCCGTGGAGTATATTGCAATTACACAGTATGGCGGAACCTCCGAGATGCTTTGGGGCTATAAACTTGATGTGCTGATGGCCTCTGCTGGATATTCTGTTTTTGGTGTCGGAGCCGAAGTAGCCGGTATTACAGTTACAAAAATTATAGCTAAATGGTTTAAAGGTAAAGAGATTGCACTTGCAATGGGGGTACAGGTCGCTCTTGCGCGAATAGGCTCGCAAGCCGCTTATGCCATTGCTATTCCGGTGGCCAAAGCTTATAGCCTGGAAACGCCGCTTTTCATTGGAGCCGCAGTTTTGGTTGGTGGCTTTTTTGCCTTTCTGGCCTTTTCGCTTATGGACAGAAAGCTAGATAAGCAAGTCCGCATATCAACAACTTGTAATGCAGAAGAAAAGTTCTCCTTTAAGGATGTTCTCTCTGTTGTTAGAAATCCCGGTTTCTGGCTCATTGCTCTTCTGTGTGTACTTTTTTATTCTTGTGTATTCCCATTCCAGAAATTTGCCACAGAATTAATGGTGACAAAATATGGGGTCAGCGAATCTTTGGCTGGTACATTTGCCGGACTTCCAGCTCTTGGAACTCTTCTTCTTACACCTGTATTCGGCGGAATGATTGACAAACGGGGTAAGGCGGCCAGCATCATGATGCTTGGTGCTGCCATGCTGATTTTTGTGCATTGTGTTTATGCTTTGCCTTTCATTCATACTTCATGGGTGGCCATCGGGCTGATGATTGTGCTTGGAATTGCATTTTCTTTGGTTCCTTCTGCAATGTGGCCCAGTGTAGCCAAAATTTTTCCAGTCAAGCAACTTGGAACGGCTTATGCTCTTATTTTTTTCATACAGAATATAGGATTGTGGGGTATTCCGGCTCTGATAGGTTGGGTGCTTGAGCATTATTGCATTGTAGGTACTACTATGGTGGATGGTAAAATGACAAATCAGTACGACTATACTTTGCCCATGTGTATTTTCTCAGGCATAGCTTGTCTGTCACTGTTCATAGCTTATTTGCTCAAAGTGGCTGACCGTAAGTACTGCTATAGGCTTGAAGAGTCCAATATCAAGTAAAAAACATTTTCCTGATTTATAAGAATAAAAAAGTCCCATTGGTCTGTTTTTCCGAAAAAACGCCGATGGGACTTTTTAAGGGTCAAGCCGAAATTCCGGTGCATTTGTTAAAATTCGAGAGCTGAAA
>NZ_BEWW01000137.1 GCF_002933955.1 Prevotella sp. MGM2 | reverse complement strand
ACTACCATCACAACAGACTATCCGGAACTGAACCGCAGAAGCGGAAAGGGAAGACGACAAGAAACCGGCCATAAGGAAAATCTTTTTCATGTCGTTTAAGGTATTAAAAGGTTGATAAAAATAATTAACAATCGCAATATAGCCATTTATTTTCAACGAAACAAAATATTCCCAACATTTTCAAACAAAAAAAATAAAAACATCACGAAAAACAAACAAATATCAAGAAAATCCCCTTAAAATAGCAGCATTATGTATAACCCCACACATGACACGAAAAACATTACAAACCATCCTTTACATTAATAAAAGTAAATATTCATTTAATAAAACTTGTTCCGACAATTGATATTTTCAGCTGGGCAGGCAGCTAAGCGGACTGAAAAAGCCACCTCACAATGAGGGGAATAAGGATATTCTTTACAACTTGCGATGAAAAATAAATAGCAATACCTGGATTTTTAACGGCTATACGGGCTTTTCCAATAGAAAAGGATCTAAGTAGAAAGTAACCTTAAACTATTACCTTCTACTTTAGAGACAAAGATACAATACCATCAAACCAAGAGCACAAAATATAAATGACCGGTAACATTCCATGACATTTGTTATGCCCAACAAGGATAAGAAACGGAAAAACACCTACAAAAAACGTCACGTCCACCCTGACAGACAGCCTCGCAGCTTCAACGATAAAACAAATCGAGTATCAGCGGCAGATGGTCGCTGTAACCTCCCTTATAGATAGGTCCGAGAAAAGTGCGCCGAAGTTTTACTCCGCCATGAACCGCATCGGGTTCGGTGAGAAAAGAAGGAGCAAAAATACGGCAACTGCCGGAAGTAGCATGCAAGGAAAAGGCAGAAGACATCAAATTGCCGCTAACAATCATTTGGTCGAGTTGGTTCCAACGCCCTTGGTACTTGTAAGTACCGCCAATGCCGTCAGACGCTCTGAGACGGTGCGAAAGTACATAAAGCGACATGGGATCAGGAACCTGTCCATTATCAAACGGACGGGCGGCAAGTCCCCGGGTAATGCTTCTGTCGGAACTCTCATCATTAAAGTCGCCCATCAGCAAAAAAGCGGGATGGCACCTCACAGAACAGAGACTGTCGGCTTTCCTACGGATAAATGCGGCCACACGCTCACGATAGCGCGCAGCCGCTTTTGTACCGCCCCGCCTGCTAGGCAAGTGACAAAGGAAAATATCAAGCGTGTCGCCTGTCAGCAGGCGACCGGCGGCGTGCAGCACGTCGCGCGTAGGACGGCCATAGGCTTCATCAAACGGCGGCCGGAAAGTTTCGGCCTTCAACAGTCTGAAACGTGCAGGCTGAAAGAGAAGCGCCACATCAAGCCCGCGACTGTCAGCACTTTTCGTCACCACATAACGATATCCCAAACGGCATAATCTGGTGCGCTCGCAAAGATCACGCACAACCGTATCATTCTCTACCTCACACAGGCCGACAACATCGGCGGGAGCATCGCCACCGGCAGCCGCCAGCACCCGGCAAATCCGTCCCAATTTGGCCCAATAACGCGTAGTGTTCCATCCGCGCTCCGCATGGGGAAGAAACTCATAATCATCGAAACCGTCATCATGACACGTATCATAAAGATTCTCAACATTATAGCACACCACACGAAACCGCTCCGCCTGAGACATCGCGGGGCATACCGCTACAACGAAGTACAGCAAAAGGAAAATGCGCCTACTCATGATGATACGGCTCGCCGCGTAATATAGTCATGGCACGATAACATTGTTCCACAAAGAAGAGCCGTACCATCTGATGTGAAAACGTCATACGCGAAAGCGATATTTTTTCTTTCGCCAAAGCGTATATCTCCTGCGAAAAACCGTAAGGACCGCCTACGATAAAAACCAGCCGGCGCGCCACTACGCTTTGCCGCTGCTGCAAATAGGAGGCAAACTCCACCGAGCGGAACTCGCGGCCACCTTCATCGAGCAGCACCACATGATCGCCCTCACGCAATGTTTTCCGGATAAGTTCACCCTCACGGCTCTTTTGCTGGTCGGCGGTCAGTGCCTTCGTGTTTTTAAGTTCGGGAATGACTTCCATCTCAAACGGAAGGTAATGCCTCATACGGCACTCGTAATCTTTTATAAGGACATCGAGATGCTTGTCTGTGGTTTTGCCCACTACTATAAACTGTAATTTCATTTTAATTGCCTATATTACTCCGCATTGATTCTTCACATAAAAACGAGCACAGCTGTTACAGACGCGACGACTGCAACAGCTGGCTCTAACGGGTGGGGAGGGCGAAGATAACCGCCGCCCTGCACGCAGACATTTTATTTTGCGGCCGTCTTGCGTATACGGCGCTTGGGCTTTTCATCAGCCGCTTTCTCAATCTTGACACCAGCCAAATCGGGATCAATCATAATGCGGCCGCAATATTCGCAAACAATGATTTTCTTACGCATGCGGATATCCAACTGACGCTGGGGCGGGATTTTATTGAAACAACCGCCACAGGCATCACGCTCTACATAAACAATGCCCAAACCGTTACGCGAGTTATTGCGGATACGCTTAAAGGCCGTAAGCAGACGCGGCTCAATGGCCAGCTCAAGATTCTTAGCCTTCTCGCGGAGTTTTTCCTCCTCGGCTTTCGTTTCAGCGGTAATCTCTTCGAGTTCCGATTTTTTGACATCAAGGTCGGCACGGCGTTCTTCAAGCGCCGCCTTGCAATTCTCTATATCGGCTTTCTTGGCCTCAATGGTTCGGGTGGCCTCACCGATGCGCTTGTTCTGAAGTTCCACTTCAAGAGTCTGGAATTCAATTTCTTTGGAGAGCATATCATATTCGCGGTTGTTCTTCACGTCATTAATCTGCTCTTTATAGCGTTCGATAGCCGCTTGCGCCTCTGCTATTTTTCCCTGCTTGGCGGTAATGTCGGCATTCAGACGTTCCACATCCTCATTAAAATGTCCCAAGCGGGTGGTCAGTCCTTCGATTTCAGCGTCAAGGTCTTCCACTTCCTGAGGCAACTCGCCACGCAATGCCTTGAGGCGGTCGATTTCAGTAAGTAAAGTTTGTAACTGATACAAATTCTTCAGTTTTTGTTCTACCGGCATTTCCGCCGTTTCCTTCTTTATTGCCATCTGTTATTGCTATTTTAATTGATTGATTATACCATATAATAGATCGGATTCGTAATGACTGCTGTGATATGGGCGGGCAATGCAGGGAAAACGTCAGACAGGATATCTCTCAAAAGCCCTATCACATGCCGTTCACTCTGGTAATGTCCCAACACACCAATCCATAAATCTTTCTCACGGCCGAAAAACCTGTGATAGCTCATTTCACCCGTAAGAAAAACATCAGCTTCCTTAGCCACAGCTTCGTCGATAAGGAACTCCCCCGCCCCGCCACACAATGCCACGGTTTGCACCGGACGCTGCGGACCCTCGTTGCGCAAAAGGGCCTCCACACCGAAAACATGCTTCACACGACCAAGAAACTCCAGCGGTTGTTCCGCCACCGGCAAGCGGCCAATGGCACCGCTTCCTCCCACACCGCCACTCTGCTCCTGCAAGAAACATACATCCTGCAAACCCAGCATTTCGGCCATGCGCCAATTCACGCCGCCACGGACATTGTCGAGATTCGTGTGGGCTGCATAAATCGCCACGCCATGCCTGATGGCACCGGCCACGCACCGTTCGACCTGCGTCCTGCCGTCAATACATTTCAGACCGCGAAAGAGTAACGGATGATGGGCCACTATGAGATTACACCCCAGGCGTACAGCTTCATCGACCACCGCTTCGGTAACGTCCAAACACAACAAGACCCCTGACACTTCTTCCTTCTCTGTTAATCCTACCTGCAAGCCAGCATTGTCATAACTTTCCTGCAAGGGCAGAGGAGCGAACCGTTCAAGGGCCGTAACGACTTCCTTTATCTTCATGTTTTAATATTTCGGTGCAAAGTTAACATTTTTATGGAAAACAGCAATAGACTTTCCTATGATATTTTACCGTTTACCTGAAGAATCCTCTTCATCAAAAAAACGAGAGAATAACCGGAATATATCAGGATCATACTATTTTAACATTATTTGCTTTCGACCGGAAAATGTATTATC
>NZ_BEWW01000136.1 GCF_002933955.1 Prevotella sp. MGM2 | reverse complement strand
CTCATAGGAGAAAAGATTGGACGTTATTTGCAAATGTAATAAAATAGCGGCAATAAACAATAAGAATATAAAATATTTTCTAAATATATTTTACGTGTGTAATGTTTTTTTTACTTGATGGCTGCGTTGGAGCGGCATTGTACGACCTCCTGTGGTGGCCGGTGAGGAAGGAATATGCGGCGGACAATATTGTACGGTCCGCCGCATATTTCAGTGTGTTAATTCCATGATTTATATTTGAGCATGTTGCCTTCCTTCCATATTTTGTGCTTGGTGGCTTTCATGTCAGCTTTTACGTAAGCTGGAATTTCTAAGCCCTCAATAACTTCTATATCCCATTCGATTTTTTCTGTAAATTCGATGGCAAAGTTGGGATCTGGCGTGAAAGAGTAAGCACATGCCGGTCTGTCGTAAACCACTGTGGCTTTGTCCTGATTGACTACAACAATAATCATTTCACCGGCTTCATCGTCACCATCGAAAACGAGGCCGGCGAACAACAATGCGAAACTGTTGTCGTCTAGTGGTACTTTAATATAAAAATTTTTGTCAGTTGCATTTGTTGTTAAATACCCGACATCACCTAAAGGATCTTTTCCCCATTTTCGTATGAGTCTCTTCCCGTTATGATAGATGTCAATAAATTCATATCCTCCTCCCATTACGTCTTTGTTGGGATATCCTCCTAT
>NZ_BEWW01000135.1 GCF_002933955.1 Prevotella sp. MGM2 | reverse complement strand
GTAAAATCCTCTACCGTGAATCCGACATCGAAAGGATGCTGAATGACGGCTACCGCTCCGCTTACCGATTGACGGCAACCTGATTTTCTTGAAGGAGCACAGTTTGCCGTCTGCTCTATGGTTGCATCAGCAACGGACTTTCGGCAAAAAGAGAAAGGAACGGCTTACAGACGAAGCATCAAAATTCCGCTTCGTCTGTAAGCCGTTCCTCTCTTCTTTCTTCTGATTTCCCGCCAGTCGCTTGTTTCCGTTGCCGGATGCTCTAAAAGCGTGTGGCAGGCAGTGGCAAGGTTTTCGGGTTGAATACGCTCCGCAGGAGGAAGATTCTGCCCGAAACGGCTCTGCCGCCCGACCTTGCCGCTGCCATCAAGCCATGCACTACCTTTGCATCCGTGCATCGGGAACGAGTGGCTGACGGAATGAACCTCAACTATACCATCGGTTGTCGCTTCTGCCACAGGAAACAAACAACGTAATCGGTGTTTCTTTCAGGGTTGAACTAATTTTACTGATTATAAACTGCCTGAACAAGACACTCTCTTTACTGCATATCCTGAATGCAACGGCTATAATCACTTCAATGTTATAGACATCGTAACTGATGCCATCCGATTGCTTGACATACTTCATCGTGTCAAATTTGTTCAGTTCCTTGTTCTTGTAAATGGTATGAATCGCCTTGCGG
>NZ_BEWW01000134.1 GCF_002933955.1 Prevotella sp. MGM2 | reverse complement strand
GTTAAATATGTTAAAGTCGGAAACATGAAACTATCAGGAAACAACCGGTACGGGCCGGCCGCATGCTTGGCCTGTCTGAAAAAACAAATCCGATTACTTTCCTTCTCCGCTCATTTACCTTATCTTTGCAACATGAAATCTGCAAACACACCAGCAATTCTCATCATCTATACGGGCGGCACCATCGGCATGATTGAAAATCCGCTGACGGGAGCACTCGAAAATTTTGACCTCGCGCATTTTCGCCGGCTCGTGCCGGAACTGAACCGCTTTAACTATCAGATAGATGCCATCACCTTCAATCCGCCCATCGACTCCAGCGACATGGAACCGGAATGCTGGGTGAAAATGGCCCGGATCATAGCCGACAACTAC
Source organism: Prevotella sp. MGM2 (assembly GCF_002933955.1). Taxonomy (GTDB): domain Bacteria; phylum Bacteroidota; class Bacteroidia; order Bacteroidales; family Bacteroidaceae; genus Alloprevotella. The sequence goes on along the minus strand of NZ_BEWW01000134.1, from coordinate 1,311 downwards.
GGGAAGTATGACGGTTTTGTGGTACTGCACGGCACCGACACAATGGCCTATACCGCGTCAGCCCTGAGCTTCATGCTCGAAAACCTTGGCAAGCCCGTCATCGTCACCGGTTCACAGTTGCCCATCGGACAATTGCGCACCGACGGCAAGGAAAACCTCCTGACGAGCGTTGAAATAGCCGCCGCACGCGACAAGGAGGGCCGCCCCATGGTACCGGAGGTGTGCATCTTCTTTCAAAACCGCCTGATGCGCGGCAACCGCACCACAAAAATCAATGCCGAAGGGTTCTACGCCTTCCGTTCACACAACTTACCGTCGCTGGCCCACGCAGGCATACATATCGTATACGAAGAACATCTCATACGCCGCCCTGCTCCCGAACTTCCCTTCAAGCCCCACTATCTCATGGATGACAACGTTGTCATTCTCACGCTCTTCCCCGGCATCCGCAGAGATTATGTCGACGCCGTACTTAACCTTAAGGGCTTGCGCGCCGTCATTCTCAAAACCTACGGGGCCGGCAACGCGCCTCAGAAGCCCTGGCTGGTAAGGGCCATCGAAAAACTCGTGAAGAGCGATGTCATAGTAGTGAACATCACCCAATGCTCACAAGGCCGCGTGGAAATGGGACGCTACGAAACAGGATTGCAGCTCCTCCAGGCCGGCGTGCTCAACGGATACGACAGCACGCTCGAGAGCATGGTGACCAAGCTCATGTTCCTGCTCGGCCACGATTACGACCACCGGAAAATAATAGACCTCATGAACACGAGCATCGCCGGCGAAATAACCATCTGACCCCATGTGCCGCAGCCGCCGAAAACATAACAGCCGCCGCGCCGCCACCGCTTCGGAAAACAATGGAACGGCACGGCGTTTTTTCTCAGTCTGCCACAGCTGTTGCGCAGCTATATATATAATATTGTGTGCCACCCTGCTCTCAGGCTGCTCCGTAACATCCGTACCATCCGGCGGACAGCCGCTGGAACACGCCCGCCTGCTGCGTCTGGGACATACGGGCAACTTTATGCGCGCCGACATTCTGGATCCCTGGAACGAGGGCGCCATATTGCAGAGTTACGTACTCGTACCACACGACAGCATCCCGCCGCATGAACTGCCGGCAGGCGCCACCCTCCTGCGCATCCCCCTGAAACGCGCCGTAGCTTTCACCTCCCTCCACGCCGCCCTGATCTGCGACCTAGGAGCGGACGGCCGGCTGGCCGGTGTGTGCGATGCCGCCTATCTGTTCCATCCCATACTCAGAAAGCGTCTGGAAAACGGCACACTGGCCGACTTCGGCTCATCCAT
>NZ_BEWW01000133.1 GCF_002933955.1 Prevotella sp. MGM2 | reverse complement strand
TTTTAAGGGGTCAATCTTATTATGCCCGAGGGGGGCAAACTCACGCGCCTTTTCCAAACGGGGCTACGGGAGTGGCCGGTTCTTCTTTTTTCCGCTCGCGGGCTTCAAAGTCTGGCGAGTTGATATAGCTGATATACTCTTTGGCTTCTTCCGAACCGAGTTTTACAGCATCCTCAAAATACTGGTATCCCAACTCAATATCCGCCTCGGTGCCACGTCCGAAGGCATACGCCACGCCGAGTGCGGTGAGCACCTTGACGGTTATTGACTCCCATAGATTGTCGATGTCTTCCCCTGCTTCATGAAGATACTCGAATGCCACATCGTCGTCTTGAACTGTTCCCAGCCCCTCCTGATAGCATAAACCGAGGTAGGCGGCGGTCTGCGTCCGGGTGGTCTTGCTGCATTTCGGGTTTTGGTATGCCTTTTCAAACCATTCCACAGCCTTGGCGTAGTCCTGCTCCACATCACCGAAGCCTTCAAACAGATAATATCCTACCTCAAATTGCCCTGCGGGATGTCCGCATTTGGCAGCCATTTCATAGAGTTCGTATGCAAGATCGATATTCTCATCCACTTCTTCACCGGCTTCGTAGATATGCCCTGCATTGTATGCGGCTTGTGGGTCGCCCCTGCGGGCAGCCTCCACATATCGCAACAACCCACCGTATGAGTCGCCCTTCTCGGTGCGGAGATAATAGCCGTAGTTGTTGCAGATTACGGGTGAAATATCCGCCAGCATCAAGTAATATTTCTCATAAACATCCCGCGCAATTTCGCAGAAGCCGGATTTGCGTATGTCGCAGTAATTGCCCCATCCGGCACAAAGCCCGCCGTCGAAACTGCGCTCGTACCACACCTTTGCTATCGGCCAGGCCCATGCGTTATAGTCGCTTTCGTCTTTGAATTGCTTGGCATAGTCTGGCTCGACACGCAGATAGTCGCCCCAATAATACACATTGCCGACCATGTAGCAACAGAAGGCGTCGCCACGCTCTGCCTGACCGAGAATCTCCTCAAACGCTTCCTTAAACGAGGCGAACGGCATTGCACGTTCCACCGAAGGGGTAAGGTTTGCGCTTCGCGCAGCACAAAGAACGCCCGTGGCACTGCCCATCATCGCGCTCTTCTGCATCAGCTTCGATGCGTTTTCATCGTCAGCTTTGAAGTCTGCCTGCGGCCACACATACGACTCACCCATGAAGCAGCGGGCTATGAATGCCAGCGCATCTGCATCGCCCTGTTGCGCTGCCTGCATGAGCATCGCATAGCCCTGACGTATCTTCTCACGGTCGAAACTCGACCAAATCAGTTTGACAGCCGTTTTCACCGGCTTGCTATATTTACCTTTCATCTTTTTCTTCGTCTAAAAATCTGAACATCAGTCTTTCAAAGTGGTTGTTGACATCAAATTGCTCCCAGCCGGCAATAGGCTCAGGCAATCCATCCACATCAATCAGATCCCAAAGCCAGCTTCGCAATAGTCTGAAATCCGACATTTTTCCTCTATAGCCTATTGGAGTCTGTTCTGTCCATCTGACATATTCAACTTTGTATGCCTGCTCAGGACCTGTATCCTTGTCGCATCGACGTATCTGGACGTACCCGCCGTTATCTTTAGCAAAGCAATAAAGCATACTTCGCGATTTGCCCTCTATGATATTTTCCAATGCACCGATCACATCGGCACAACTGAAATATCGGAAATCCTCATTATCCACTGTCAGTTTGTCGGCATCTTTTTCTTCATCCTCAGAATAGATTTTCTGACAATGCCAATCGGTCATGTCGGGGAGCGATGCGGTGCGGAAAAAAGTGCACATAATATCAGCGGCCTCGTCACAATATACGTCAGACCGCCACATACGGAATAAATATCCTTTAACCCTTAAACACACAGCAATACTGCAATCTTTAAAGTAGTCAATAGAATAAGCCTCGGCATGTCTGACCAATACCACCGGCACGCATTTTTCAAGGTATATCGCCACATTGTCTTCTATGTCAGACACGGCATCAACAATTTTTGTCTCGGTCACGTTTGATGTGCGTTTGGTCCCATTCTCTGTCCCCAGCACATATTGCGGCTTGCGGGCTTTAAGTCCGGAAAAGATGTCTCGTGTATCGTTGCTCATTTTCAATTAACGGTTTTTATGTTCAGCGGTCAGTTTGCCGCTCTCGATTGATATGTATGGCATAATTTAATTCTTTGCAATTACCCACTTGTCACTCTTGGATTTTCGTTGTGCACAATAACCAAGAGGTAAATCATTCAGGTTGCTGATAGTCGGATCTAAATCCAATACATACTTTAATGAAACTATCCTTGCGTCGCTTTCATTATGTTCTTTACCACAAAGGAATTGCCATGCTCCGTCATCCGCATCGTGTGAAACAAATAATATTTTTTCTTTACCATCCAGGATATGACTGCATATGAAAACAGCCGTATTTGGAGCGTCTGAAAACGGGAAAATATCATTACCCTTATTGGGACTGTTTATATGCTTGCTTATAGCCATTGCAGTCCAACCTATTGCAAGATATACTGTTGCATAGACGACAAACCATAATTCATGTATGTCAAAGAAAATCCATGTCCCGGCAAGAAACGCTACGGCTGACACCAATGGAAGATTCCACATTTTCTTTATGTCTTTCCCGCAGCGATAACCAAGAATCGCAGAATAAATAGGATTCACAATTAAGAAAAGCATCATGCACAGTGCCATTCCGGAACATTCAGACGCAAGCCGGGCAACGGCAAAAGGCAATGCTAGCATCACAAGGATTGTGATTGCCAGCCAAATAATTATAGATCTTTTATTAACCATCAGTATAATACTTATTTTAGTATGTCGGAAAGGCTTGATTCTACAAACATTGTCGGAGTAAACTCCACAATCCGGTAGTCAGCAACACCATTGATGTTGAACGGATCTTGCTCTATGATAGAATCAACCACTGCACGGCTTTCGGCCTTTATCAATATTACACCGCCCACGCGGGGAGCCTGCGGACCGGATGCGATGAAATCGCCAGCCGCATAGTGCTCGGCAAGATAGTCACGATGTGCCTGAAGGAAACGGTCGACTTCTTCAAGCGGTTTTTTATATGTCAGAATTGCAATAAACATGGCTGTCCGGTTTTTCCAGCGTTTGAGTTGTGGAAAGAATTGACGCATCATGTCTTTTGCCTGCTCCTGTGTCAAGGTCTGTCCTGACTCCTTGTTTATCTCGTCGGTAAACTGAGCGCAATGTTCAATCATCTGCTCCATAGTGAAGTCTTGTGTGAATCTGCCATCCTTATAGCAGTAGATACAGTAATCCTCGTTGCGACTGCCATCAGCATTAGTACCTTTGTTGTCTGTAGTCAGCGGCATTCCGCAGCTTTGACAAAATTTATGTTCCATATTCTTATCTTATTTTTGTTTAATCAAACCTTCCAAGACAATCTTAGAAACCTCAGCAATGATGGCTGAGGTCGTTGCTATGTCGTAATTGGAATCAGCAACAAACACGGCAATAGAATATCTTGTACCATTAGGCAAATTCACATATCCACAATCATTTACTGCGGATATGCGACCTTCGGGTGTCGGAAATCCCGTACCTGTCTTATGTCCTATCAGGGCATTAGTAGGCAAAAGGGGGAAAGCAAGCCTGTCAAGCCCCGTGCGACACTGTTCAAGCATGACGGATATTTCTGAATATAACTGTGATGCGTTTCTCAATTCGTGGTAAAACCTATCAAATAGCTGCGCCATTGCCAAAGGTGTGGTACGGTTAAGATAGCTTAGGTATGGATCACGGTGCATATCTTCTTCCGAGGCTCCGATTACAATCTCATCAGAGATACCCATTTGCCTCATTATTGATGTTACTCCCGATGTTCCACCGACGCGATGCAGGAGTATGTCTGCCGCATTGTTGTCACTCTCAACCAAAGACCATTCAATCAGTTCTCTTATAGTTATGGTATTTCGGCTCTTACCATACTTTTTGAGCATCGGGCTATAGGTATCCTCTTTCATAGCCTTCTCGCTGAATGTTACGGTATCGTTCAGGGACATACCGTTAGTATTTATCCAGTGCGCTACCGTCAGAGCCAGCGGAAATTTGACTACGCTCATCATAGGGAAGTCCCGATTGCCGTTGACAGATACGGTGTCTTTGCCATTGATAATGACCGCGACACCTATACGGGCATCTTTCCCTTTGATATACTCGTGCAAAGCATTCTCTATCGCCTTGTTTCCACCAGCGAAAGCAGGCGATATAAAAGACAAATATATAATTATAAACAGTAACTTTCTCATTTTGAATACAGTTTTGTCCCTCATATAAAATGACAGTCTAATGAACCTAAATCCCCGTCTTGAATAGCTTTGATTGAATTACGAATTATATCTGCGTCCCAGTTCCACCATTGGAGTTCTTGCAATCGGGCTATAATATCTGTAGAGAATCGTTTTCGTATTTCCTTTGCAGGAACACCGCCAACAATCGAGTATGGCTCGACATCCTTTGTGACAACAGCTCGTGTGCCAATTATAGCACCATCACCGATGGTCACTCCAGCCATTATTATAGCGTCATATCCAATCCACACATCATTGCCAATTACAATATCGCCCTTGTTATCCCAAGCAGAAACAACATCAGATTTCGGTAAGTCCCATTCCTCAAAGAAAAGCGGGAACGTGTATGTAGAAAGCGATTTCAGGGTATGGTTGGCGCAATTGAATATAAACTTTGCTCCGCAGGCTATTGAGCAAAACTTTCCGATAACCAAACGATCATGATTTATAGGATAATGATACAGCACGTTATTCTTCTCAAAGTCACGAGGGTCATTCACAAAATCATTGTAAATGGTAAAATCTCCGACTTCAATATTCTGGTGCGTTATGACTGATTTAAGATAGACAGTCTGATTATCACCAGAACGAGGATATATCTCTGTTTGGTTCATATCTAAAACTATTTGAGCCGTTCTATTTCATTTATATTCAATATGTGCAAATAATGATAAATATTGCCATCTTCCTGCGCATCACCATTAATGCCAATAACGCTCTTGACTTCCATATAATAATCAGTTCCATTCTTGGCGATTGCCTTCTATCACCTGATTTATCAACTCCAGGACTTCATCGTCTGACATTTTCCTGTCCCTTACAAGAGTGCTTATCACTCCACGAATTGAATTGTTGAAATATCGCTGAACGACATTTTTCAGATTGTTACCACAATACTCCTCTCTTTCTATAAGGGGATAGTAGATGAATCCGTTGTTTCCTGCCGGCTTGTGGTCTAAAAAGCCCTTATCAACAAGAAACTTCACGAATGTAGATATGGCGGTTCTGCTTGGACGAGGTTCGGGATAAGTGGCAATAATCTCCTTAACGGTAGCTTCGCCCTTCTCCCAAAACTTATTCATCACTTCTTCTTCACGCTTAGTAAGTTGTTCCATCATAAAATGAAATTTGGTATATGCAAAATTAGTCTAAATAAATTAGTCAGTCAAGCAAATACGGCTATTTTTATGATTTATAAGCAAACGTTATTATTACGACAATGAAATTTATAGATTAATAAATGAAAATGAAGCAAGAGAATGTAGATAATTATTCCGCTTACTTCATTTTTTTATATACATTTTTATCCCTTTCGGATGGTTTTCATCCTTGAATTGAAACCCCGGCCGCCGATGATGACATGATCGGCAATGAAGTTGTTTGACGAACTTTGTTCATTTATCAGGCTACTTTCTTCAATTCTGTTGTTCCCACCTAGCATACATCTTCCTTGAAAGTTCCACAATTTCCCGGCTCAGTTTCACAAGATCGATGGTATGTTTCTCCAACTTGTAGAGCAACGCCATCGCCTTCTTCTCCG
>NZ_BEWW01000132.1 GCF_002933955.1 Prevotella sp. MGM2 | reverse complement strand
GTTGTCGGGCGGGTCAGGCGTTTTGCGGTGTTATGGCGAGGCCGCATCCGGGACACTCCTTTCGGCGCGCCGGCATGACAGTGCCGCAGCGCGGGCAGCTTACGTAGGGCGGGCAGCTTGCATCCTTGGCGCAACCGCAATGCGGGCAGTTTTTCAGGTTGTCGGCATATTCATGGCCGCAGGCTTTACACTTCATTTCTCTTTATATATGGTGTGTGGTGAGAAGATTGTATTGTGTGATGTTCGACGCGGTGCCTTAAAAGAGTCGCATCTGCCCCGTTATTTCATCGATGATGTCGTTGGGATTGTCCTCTGTTACGTTGTCACCGCCGGTAGTCTCTTCGTCTTCTTCGCTGTCTTCTCCGTCGTTTCCGCTGTCTTCAGGTTCGGGCTTCCGCAGCGGTTCCAGTTCTTCTATTTTCTCTATGGCGCAGGTGGTGAGGCGTTTTCCTTTGGCCTTGAAACTTTTGGCACCGATGAATGTTTCAGCGTCCACCTCCAGCGGTTCTCTGAAAGCGTCGGCTCCGCCATAGGTTACGAGCAGGCGGGGGTAGGGGGTGTCGGTAAGCAAGACGAACCGCGATGCGTTGTTTTCGCCCATGAAGTTGAGATGTCGGGTCTGCGCCGTGCGCTCGAAGGTGAAGCGTTTCACGTAGGGGAATCCTTGCTGGTCGGCATCGAAGAGTACGGCCGTCCACACTGTGTTTTCGTCGAATTTCTCCACGCGCAGTATGCCGGTGGCCTCGTAGTGGTTGGCCGGGTCGAAGTTGGTGGTGTAGAAGTCGCCGTTGTCGAGAACGATGAGCACTGCGTCGCCCGTGTGGAACTCTCCCAGATATTGTCCGCGCTCGTCGTAGTTGAGGCGCTGCACGTCGTGGTCGAACCACACCTTGCGGCCGCCGAGTGTGGAGGCGCCGTGTGCTTTGAGTGTCACCCGGTGCACATCGAGTTTTGTGAGTAGGTTTCCACGGCTCTGACGGCCTTTTACGAGAATTTCGCCGAAATCCTTGTCGAAGAATATCCGGCGCAGTTTCGGGTTGGGTTTGAGCGTCACCTTGATGACCTCCGCCTCGCCGTTGGGGTTGGGTGTGAAATAAGTTACGCGGCTGCCGGGCGTGCCGGTGGTAAGGTCGTATTCGCGGTCGTGGGTGATGGCTGTCACGTTGAAGCGTTTGATGTAGTGCGGTCCGTTTTTGCCGTCGCGGTATACCACGTTGTAGATGGTGCGTTTGTCGTTTTTCTTGAACACGGCGATGTGGATGACCTCCGCCTTGCGCTTTTCGGCGCGCGACCGTTCCGTTTCGCCTATGAATACCTTGTCCTGTACGCGGGTAACTTTGTAGGTGCCGTCACGGTAGAAGATGATGACATCATCGATAGGCGAGCAGTTCTCTACGAACTCGTCTTTTTTGAGACCCGTTCCCATAAAGCCGTCGGCGCGGTTGATGTAGAGCTTTTCGTTGGCTTCAATCACCTTGGTGGCTTCGATGGCGTCGAGGGCGCGTATAACCGTGCGGCGGGGATGCTCGTGGGCGTATTTCTCGCGTATGAGGCGGAACCAGTTGGCCGTCACTTCCACCATGTTGCCCAGATCGCGGTCGATGCGTGCCACTTCGTCTTTCATGCGGGCTATGAGTTCTTCGGCCTTGTCCTTGTTGAACTTGAGGATGCGTGCCATTCTGATTTCCATGAGGCGCAGGATGTCCTCCTTCGTCACTTCGCGTACGAACTGCGGGTAGTAGGGGGTGAGGCGTTCGTCGATGTGGGCGCAGGCGGCGTCCATGTCTTTGGCCTGCTCGAAAGGGCGGTCTTTGTAGATGCGCTCCTCGATGAATATGCGTTCGAGAGAGGCGAAGTGGAGGCTTTCCATGAGTTCGCCGCGGCGTATGAGGAGCTCGCGGCGCAGGAGTTCCTGCGTGTTGTCTACAGAGCGGCGCAGCACATCGCTCACGGTGAGGAATTTGGGACGTTTCTCGTCGATGACGCAGCAGTTGGGCGAGATGGACACCTCGCAGTCCGTAAAGGCATAGAGAGCGTCTATGGCCTTGTCGGAGCTGGTTCCCGGTGTGAGGTGGACGAGTATTTCCACTTCGGCGGCCGTGTTGTCGTCCACCTTCCTTATCTTGATCTTGCCCTTTTCGTTGGCTTTGAGAATGCTGTCGATAACGGATGAGGTGGTTTTGCCGTAAGGTATCTCGCGGATGGCCAGTGTTTTGCTGTCGAGCTTTTCAATGGTGGCGCGCACCTTCACCGCTCCGCCGCGCAGGCCGTTGTTGTAGCGCGACACGTCGATGCTGCCGCCTGTGAGAAAGTCGGGGTAAAGGTGGAACTCCTCCCCGTGAAGGTAGCTGATGGCGGCGTCGCAGAGTTCGCCGAAGTTGTGTGGCAGAATCTTGGCCGACAGGCCTACGGCGATGCCCTCGGCGCCCTGGGCCAGCAGCAGGGGGAATTTCACCGGTAGCGACACCGGTTCCTTGTTGCGGCCGTCGTAGGAGAGTTTCCATTCTGTGGTCTTGGGGTTGAAAAGCACGTCGAGGGCGAACTTCGACAGGCGTGCCTCGATGTATCGCGGCGCTGCGGCGCCGTCGCCCGTGAGTATGTTTCCCCAGTTTCCCTGGCAGTCAATGAGCAGGTCCTTTTGCCCCAGTTGCACCAGCGCGTCACCGATGGAGGCGTCGCCGTGAGGGTGGAACTGCATGGCCTGTCCCACGATGTTGGCCACCTTGGAATAGCGGCCGTCATCAAGGCGTTTCATTGTGTGGAGGATGCGCCGCTGCACCGGCTTGAGGCCGTCGCCCAGATGGGGAACGGCTCGTTCGAGGATGACGTAGGAAGCGTAGTCGAGAAACCACCGCTGATACATTCCCGTGAGCTGGTGTTTCACGTCTTCGTTGCGTGCGTCGGCCGGCTGGTAGGAGGAGTGTGCCTCCGGTTCTTCCTGAATTTCTTTCGTTTCGTCGCTCATAGCTGCTGTTTAGGGGTTGCCACAATACTTGTAATTTCTGCAAAAATACAAAAAGCCGGCGAAAATGCCGCTCCTTTCCGGCGGAAACTTCGTGCCGGAGGTCCTGTGAGGCCTGCTGCATGCGGCAGCCGTTCGACTGGCGGAGAGGAAATGTTTTAAATAAATTTGGCCTTTCTCCCGCCTTGCACTAACTTTGTAGCAAAATTGTAAAAAAACTGCAACAATGAGTGAAAGAAAAGTAAGGGTGCGCTTTGCTCCCAGTCCCACAGGACCGCTACATATCGGCGGCGTACGCACCGCTCTCTACAATTATCTCTTTGCCCGCCAAAACGGCGGCGAGCTCGTTTTCCGTATTGAAGACACCGACTCCACCCGCTTCGTGCCCGGTGCGGAGGAATATATCATCGAAGCCTTCCGCTGGCTGGGCATAGGCTTCGACGAGGGAGTCAGCTTCGGCGGCAACCACGGGCCTTACCGCCAGAGTGAGCGTCGCGACATTTATAAGAAGTACGTCGGCCTGCTCCTCGAAGAAGGCAAGGCCTATGTGGCTTTCGATACGCCCGAAGAGCTGAACTGCAAGCGCGAGCAGGTGCAGAACTTCCAGTACGATGCCCGCACCCGCGGAGAGATGCGCAACTCCCTCACGCTGGGCGAGGAGGAAACCCGCCGCCTCATCGAAGCCGGCGAGCAGTATGTGGTGCGCTTCAAAATCAATCCGGGTGAGGAGATACACGTTGACGATATCATCCGCGGCGATGTGAAAGTCATGTCCGACATCCTCGACGATAAAGTACTCTACAAAAGTGCTGACGAACTGCCCACGTATCATCTGGCCAATATCGTGGACGACCACCTTATGGAAATAACCCACGTCATCCGCGGCGAGGAATGGCTGCCTTCGGCCCCGCTCCACGTGCTCCTCTATCGCGCCTTCGGATGGGAGGACACAATGCCCCGCTTTGCCCATTTGCCGCTGCTGCTCAAGCCCGACGGAAAAGGCAAACTTTCCAAGCGCGACGGCGACCGTCTGGGCTTTCCGGTATTTCCCCTCGAATGGCATGCCGAAGACGGCACCGTCTCATCAGGCTACCGCGAAAGCGGCTATCTGCCTGCCGCCGTGGTCAACTTCCTGGCCCTGTTGGGCTGGAACCCCGGCACCGATCAGGAAATCCTTTCCATGGAGGAACTCATCGCCCAGTTCGACCTCACCAAATGCTCCAAGAGCGGCGCCAAGTTCGACTACGTTAAAGGGCAATGGTTCAACCGCGAATATCTTCAGGCCACGCCCGATGCCGAACTGGCGCCGGAGTTCGATGCCATACTGCGGCAGAACGGCATACAGGCGCCCATTGAACGCGTGGAGGCTGTGGTGGGCATGATGAAGATGAAGAAAATCAACTTCGTCAAGGAACTCTGGCCGCTGTGCGACTTCTTCTTCATAGCTCCCACAG
>NZ_BEWW01000131.1 GCF_002933955.1 Prevotella sp. MGM2 | reverse complement strand
ATAGTGTTAAAAACGTATGCGTGGAGAAAAAGCAGGTTTCTCCAACTGTTGAGGCCGGACGGAGAATATCTGAAACTGGCTATAGAGCTTCCAGCTTCGTCTTGAAGGCCAAGGCGTACATGCGCATCTGCTTGATCATGGCCAAAAGACCGTTGCTGCGGGTGGGCGAAAGATGCTCCGTCAGGCCTATGCGGGCAATGAAGTAAAGGTCGGCTTCGAGGATTTCCTGTGGCGTATGGCCGTTCATTACGCGAATGAGCAACGCCACTATGCCGCGCACAATGAGGGCATCGCTTTCGGCGCGGAAAGTGAGGCGGCCGCCGGCTTCATCGCAGGCCAGCCAAACGCGGCTTTGACAGCCGTCTATGAGGTTCTGGTCTGATTTGTCTTCCGCTGGCAGCGCTTCCTGTTCCTCGCCCAGGTCTATAAGCAGCTGATAGCGGTCCATCCAGTCCTCCAGTTCGGAAAATTCTTCAATTATTTCGTCTTGCTTTTCGTTGATAGTCATAGTGTTTCAAGTTTGTTCGTAACTTTTTTAAAACAAGTGGCATCGTTGCGGCTTATAATTCCTCCGACAGCATTTGAAGGAGTGTTTGCCCTACAAGGCGGAGATTCTCACGCGAGATGTTTCCGGGGGTATCAGCCGTGGTGTGCCAGGTGGCGCCGAACGTATTGGCCGCTCCTGTAATGTAAGGGATCACATCGACCGTAGGTATGCCGGCCACTTCGTTCATTGGCAGGTGATCGTCGGTGGCATATCCTCCGTCGGCCTTTATGAAGAGATTCTGTGCCCCTATGTCGTGCGCCGTCTGCCACAGGCGGTGCATTACAGCCTCGGCATAGCGCATTGAAAAACCTTCGTAGCGGAATTGTGCGTCGCGGCCACCCACCATGTCGAGCAGGATGCCGTAACGCGCCTTGTAGCCGCGTGCCGCAGCTTGCCTGGCCCAATA
>NZ_BEWW01000130.1 GCF_002933955.1 Prevotella sp. MGM2 | reverse complement strand
ATCACCGGGGGGCAGATAGCCACGTGGAAAGGGAAGCATGGCCGCGTGGTGGAGGTAGAGGGGGCCGACACCGACTTCGAGGAGCTGCACCGAGGCTATTTCCACCGCCCGGACATGAAGACGATGCAGGCTTTCTCGGCCACGGCCAAGCAGAACGAGGTGAGAGCCGCCGAGGTTCTGTTTGACAACTGCTGGCTCGGCGGGTCGCCTCTGATGAAGAGCGATGCGGTCTACAAGATGCAGGCGACCGGGGAACTGCAGAACATCTTCGGGAAGTGCGTGTCTAAGCTAAAAAACTTGTAGAGGCGCACCAACTCTCCGGGGGCGTGGAGGACGACGACCCTGGAGAGATAGCGAAAGGGTGCGCCTTGATCCGCGCCAACTTCGGGACAGACCCGGAGACACTCACCGACGAAAGGTGGGCTATGCTGTTCCAACAGGCCGTGTGGCTTGAAAACTTCCGTCTTGAAAACATGGCAAGAATCCTCGCAAAATTATTCTCACCCGCAGATGCCGAATGCAGCCTATAATGCAAAGCCACCTTTGAATGAGCAATTACAACTTCAATTACGCTTTCAACATAAGCGGCAACTGCAATGCCGTGGTCGCCGAGATTTCGGGAGGTGTCGAGAACCTCCAACGGAATCTCCGTGCGACCACGTCGCTGTGGGACACATTCGAGGGGAAGATGCTCGCGCTTAACCAATTCACGCAGTACGTCGGCAACCTCAGCCAAAGCCTGAACGAGACGCTCTCACCGGGCG
>NZ_BEWW01000129.1 GCF_002933955.1 Prevotella sp. MGM2 | reverse complement strand
GCGCCAAAGAGCTGAATCTCGATGCCATTCACGACACTGTTCATGAAATGGCCCGCGACGAAGCTCGTCACGGCCGTGGCTTCGAAGGCCTCTTCAAGCGTTACTTCGGCAACAAGAAGTGATTGGATTTGCGGTGTGGCGCCACACCGCAAACGGCAAGCAGACAGGCCGCCGCACACTATCACAGTCGGCGGCCTGCTTGCTTTGTGTTTTTTCAGGAGTGGCCGTTTCATGCAGAACTTCTACGGCTCGATATTTTGTTGGATCTCCGAACTTTTTTGTCATGATGAAGGAAAAACTACAGAATTGGCGCCGCCATTGGCGCATGCGCGAAGGCAACCAGGGCGGTGGCCTCAACATCCTCCGGCACATCGGGCCGGGCCTGCTCGTAACGGTGGGGTTTATCGATCCCGGCAACTGGGCCTCCAACTTTGCCGCAGGGTCCGCTTTCGGCTATGCGCTGCTTTGGGTAGTGACGCTTTCCACCTTGATGCTCATCGTGTTGCAGCATAATGTGGCCCATTTGGGTATCGTTACCGGTCTTTGCCTCTCCGAAGCCGCCACGCGTTATTTGCCGCGCGCCGTGAGCCGTCCGGTGTTGTGGAGCGCCATGGGAGCATCGGTATCGACCTCACTGGCCGAAATACTGGGAGCCGCCATAGCCCTGGAAATGCTTTTCGGCCTGCCTCTCACGGTAG
>NZ_BEWW01000128.1 GCF_002933955.1 Prevotella sp. MGM2 | reverse complement strand
GTGTGAGAGGCTCTTCGCGCTCAAATATGAGGGAACGGATGCCAGAATTATAGAGATTGGAGCGTTTGTTGGAGCGGGACATACTGTTTTTCATCTTAAGACTCTATGTGAGACTCAAAATTTGAAGAATCATAAAGAATGTTTTGATTTACATTTTTGATAATTGGCTTTTGATCTATTGGGTTATTGGAATGTGATATTTAAAGGCCCTTTATTCTAAAATCAGTTAGGGAATGTTCAAGGAATATATGGTTTGTCGGGTGTCTGTTATGAGAGGACATACCCTCTCTAGATATAGGTATCTTTTACCTTTATTATATTGGTGTTTTTCCTTTTTTTGTTGCAAGAGTCTGGTCTTGTTGCTATTGTTTTATCGAAATGAATAAGCAACTCTATCTTACTCACATTAAAATGCTATCTTTATTAAATATTGTAGTGAGAAAAATTCATAAAACTTTTGGCAATATAAAAATAAGTACTAACTTTGCAACGCGTTTAAGAAAAACGTGGAAAGGAAGTTTGGGTGAGTGGCTGAAACCACCAGTTTGCTAAACTGACGTACGGGTTACCGTACCGGGGGTTCGAATCCCCCAGCTTCCGCTTTTTTAGGGCGCTTTCGTCTAGCGGCTAGGACACATGCCTCTCACGCATGGAACACGGGTTCGATTCCCGTAGGCGCTACGTGATTACGATAGTTTAATTTTGTTTTGAAATTGAACTGTCGTTATTTTTATATCTATATAGTTTATGTTTTCAATGGTTTGATACAATCTTTATAGCTATCTAACGGTTAAGTCAAAGTTTCGGTAATTTACTGTCATCCTAGAATGGGTGATATGTAACGAAAATGCACATCAGAAAGAAGAAACACCCACCAGGGGGAGCATCTGTATCATAGTCGTTGAGAAGAACAACGGCAAGATGAGGAAATCACAACTATAGGAACAGTAAAATGCTCTTCCTTTCTTTCAGAAAAAATGCCGCGGCGAATGAAATGAATCGCCGTGGCATTTTTTTCTGAAATATCCGGGTGTCTTTAATCGTTTATCCCGAACGATTTTTTGTTTCGAAAAGGACAATAAAACTTTCGGGGTGCACTTTATTATGATGCAGTCACTCAGATGATAGCCGGGATGTACCCGGTCATAGCATTGTCAGTTTATCGGATGAGAACCTTTCTACTCTTCCCTCCTTTCACTTCAATAAATAGCCCGCCGTGGGGATTTTTCACTTCTATGCCTTGCAGATTATAGTATCTCGCAGGAGCGTTGTCTTGGACATTACCGATGAATGTTTCTTCAATCCCCGTGTCCGTATCGTCACTGCCGGCCAGTCGGCTTATGAACGACTTGGCTGTCTCCTTGAGCGTCGGGAACAATCCGTTCAAGGAGCTGGAGCAGTCGAGTGCGAACATAATGACAGCGGAATTCTTGATGTCTTCAATATTAATCTTTCCATCTTTGTCGTTCTCAACGTTATGTTGCCACGTGTCGCGTGAAGCGATGTAGGTCCACTGGTCAATGTCGTCTTTTTCTACCTCAAGAATGTCTTCCTCGAGGTTGCGGCAGTCATCAAACGTAAATTTGAGATAGACACCGTCGCGTTCGGCTATAATTTTTTTACCGGAAGTAGAGGTGAAACCATGGTATGTATGGGCATGAAA
>NZ_BEWW01000127.1 GCF_002933955.1 Prevotella sp. MGM2 | reverse complement strand
GTTTAAATTCCAAGTATTCGAGTAAAAATTCCGATACTGACTTTTTCAACAATGCTACTTCAAACCTATGTTTTAACACTCCAAAGCGTTACGAAAGGTTAAATATGTTAAAGTCAAAAGACAAAAAAAGCCGCAACGGAACTTGAAAATCGTTGCGGCAAAGATGACTTATTTCTTATGAAGTGAAGTCATTGCGGAAAAATTCAGATAACACTCTTCAGGCGCTCTATAAATTCGTCTGCCTCCGCCATGGTTATGCAGAGCGGCGGCAGGAGGCGCAAAATGTTGGTGGAGGCCGCACCGGTAAACACGTGCTGCCCGTTCACAAGGCGCTGGCGCATTTCCTTGATGGGACCGGCAAACTCAATGCCTATCATCAATCCCTGTCCGCGCACCTCAACGATAGCAGGCACCTCGGCGGCAAGAGCCTGTAGGCGGTTGAGAAGATAACCGCCCACCTCAGCGGCGTTTTCCACCAGTTTTTCCTGTTCCATCACGTCGAGCACCGCCAATGCTGCGGTACAGGCCAGATGATTGCCGCCAAAAGTCGTGCCCAACTGGCCGTAAGAAGCCTCGAAAGCAGGCGATATGATCACGGCCCCCAGAGGGAATCCGTTGCCGATGCCTTTGGCGCAGGTAATGATGTCGGGGCGAACATCGAGGTGTTGATGGGCAAAAAAGCGGCCGCTACGCCCGTAGCCGCATTGTATTTCATCACAGATGAGCACGGTGCCGCTCTTGTCGCAGGCACGGCGCAGACCTTGCATGAACTCGGCGGTAGCCAGGCGGATGCCGCCCACTCCCTGGATACATTCCACAATGACCGCCGCAACGTCTCCCTTTTCGAGTTCCGTCTCAAAGGCTGACAAATCGTTGAGCGGCAGGAACGTCACATGTCCGCCATCGTTGACAGGCGCTACGATACGGGGATTGTCGGTAGCCTCGACGGCCAGCGAGGTGCGGCCGTGAAAGGCTTTCGAAGCGGCCAGAATGCGCTTGCGGCCGGTATGGAACGAGGCGAGCTTGAGAGCGTTCTCATTGGCCTCGGCACCGGAATTGACCAAAAACAACCGATAGTCCTCATAACCGCAGGCGCGGCCCAGACGTTCGGCCAGCTGCTCCTGAAGGCGGTTCACCACAGAATTGGAATAAAAGCCCAGCTGCGTGAGCTGATGCTGCAACGCACTGACATAATGAGGGTGACAATGACCTATGCTGATAACGGCATGGCCACCGTAAAAATCAAGGTATTCCTGTCCGGCACTGTCCCAGACATGGCATCCTTGCCCTTTGGTTATCTCAATATCAAAAAGGGGGTATACGGGATAAAGTTCCATTTGCTTGTCTTTTTTTATGAATTGGCCGGCCGTAGCCGGCAATGCGGCGCCCGCCTTTTCAGAAAGCCACCGGCTTGAGGCGCAGGCCGGTTGTCTCTTCAAGATCGAACATCAGGTTCATATTCTGCACAGCCTGTCCCGACGCGCCTTTAAGCAGATTGTCGATGCAGGCCGTCACGAGAAGTTTATTGCCATGACGCTCCGTGTGGATGAGACACTTGTTCGTATTCACCACCTGCTTCATGTCTATGACCTTGTCAAGATAGTGCGTAAAGGGGGCCTCGCTGTAGAAGTCCTTGTAGAGACCGGCTATCTCCTCTTCGAGCACATCACAACTCAACACCTCAGTGGCAAAGATACCGCGCGGAAAATCGCCGCGGTAAGGGATAAAGTCTATTTGACCTTCAAAACCGGGCTGCAGGCTGCAAAGCGATGCCTTTATCTCAGGTACATGCTGATGGTTGAAGGCTTTATAAACGCTCATATTGCCCGAACGCCATGAAAAATGGGTGGTGGCCGAGGGCTTTACGCCGGCTCCCGTTGAACCGGTTATGGCATTGACAGCCACATCGCCCTCAAGCAGACCGGCCTTGGCCAGCGGCAACAGACCTAATTGTATGCACGTGGCAAAACAACCGGGATTGGCCACATGTTGAGCGCCGGCAATGCGGCAACGGTTGAGTTCCGGCAAACCGTATACATAATCATTGTCCTTGGCCGGCAGACGGAAATCCTGCGCCAGGTCTATAATGCGCACATCGGCGGGAATATAGTGGTCGGCCAGAAATTGCGTGCTCTTGCCATGCCCGAAGCAGAAGAATACGACGTCTACCTGTTCAAAAGGCAATTCGTCGGTAAAACGGAGATCGGTTTCACCATGAAGGCCGGCGTGTACTTCGGTGAGCAGGTTGCCGGCATTACTCTCACTGTTGACGAAAACTATTTCGGCTTCAGGATGATTGAGCAAAAGACGGCAAAGCTCGCCGGCCGTATATCCTGCACCGCCAATTATACCTATTTTTATCATAAGGCAGCGGCGTTAAAGTTGTTGGTCATTATGATTGGTGTGGAACACGCGCAAAGGAGTTGAAAGTACTTTTATAAAGCCTTTGGCGTCTTCGGCTGTCCATCCTTTCTGCGTCTCGCCATATTCGCCGAACTTCGTCTTCACAAGATCGTCGGGACTATCCACTCCCACCGTGGAGAATCCTAACGGGCGGAGTTCAAGAATCACCGTGCCGTTGACGTAGCGCTGCGAACTCTCAAGCATGGCTTCGATATCGCGCATTACGGGTTCGAGATACTGACTTTCATGGAGGAACATGCCGTACCAATTGGCTACCTGGTCTTTCCAATACTGCTGCCATTTGGAAAGGGTATATTTCTCAAGGAAGCGGTGGGCGCCGATGATGAGCATGGGCGCTGCGGCCTCAAATCCTACCCGCCCCTTTATACCTATTATCGTATCGCCTACGTGCATGTCGCGCCCGATACCATAAGCGGCACCAATCTCCTCCACGCAGCTGATAGCAGCTATAGGATCGTCGAAGCGCGTGCCGTTCACAGCCTTTAGCTCACCTTGTTCAAAGGTCAGTGTCAGCTGCTCGCTGCCGGTTTTAGTAACCTGCTTGAGATAAGCCGTATCAGGCAACCCCTGGCGTGAATCAAGAATCTCACCACCACAGATGCTGGTTCCCCAAATGCCGACGTTGTAGCTGTATTTCAACTTGGTAAAATCGGCATGAAAGCCATTATTGTTCAGATAATCGACTTCTTCCTGCCGCGAAAGGTTGCTGTCGCGCGTGAGTGTAATGATTTCCATTTCGGGACACATCACAAGAAAAGTCATGTCGAAACGTACCTGATCATTGCCCGCTCCGGTGGAACCATGGGCTATGGCGTCGGCGCCGATCTCTTTGGCATAGCGCGCAATGGCCATTCCCTGGAAAATACGTTCGGAGCTGACGGAAATCGGATAGACGTTATTACGCAGCACGTTACCGTAAATCATATAGCGCAGGCTCTTGTCGTAATACTCACGCGTCACGTCAAGCGTAACATACTTTGTAGCGCCCAGCCTGTACGCATTTTCTTCATTTGCCTTGAGCTGTTCCTGACTGAAACCGCCGGTATTGGCACAAGCGGCATAAACTTCATAGCCTTTTTCCTTGGCCAGATACATCACTGTGTAGGACGTATCCAATCCGCCGCTGAAGGCGACTACTACTTTCTTTTTCATATCTTGCAGATGCTTTTTCGTTGTTGGAGAAATAGTTGGATTTAATTCTGAGAGGCAGCCTCGGCCTTTCTTACAAAGTCAATGACATCTTGCGGCAGTTCTACCGGAAGCGGCTCGCCGGGATGTCGGGCCGGGTCGTAAAGCATGCCTGTGCAAACGCAATATTTCCGTCCCGTGCGGGCCAGCACATCGCAATTGATGCAGCAGGGATGTTCGGGTGTGCCGCATCCTTTCCAATACTCGTCATCCTGCGTAAGTTCGGCAAACGGCACAGGCACGTAGCCCAGCGAAGTGTTGATGCGCATAACGGCTCCGGAGCTTGTCAGACCGAAGATCTTGGCGTTGGGCCAGCGTAAGCGCGACAGCGAAAAGGCCAGCCGCTTGATACGCGTGGCAAGATGGTGTCCGCGGAATTTCGGTACTACTATCAGGCCGGAGTTAGCCACATAGTGCTTGTTCTCCCAGCTCTCGATATAGCAAAAACCGGCAAATTCCTCTTCTTCGCCATAAAGGGCAATGATGGCCTTACGTTCTTTCATCTTCGTAGCCACATACTCATGGGTACGCGAAGCAATACCCGAACCGCGCACCTGAGCTGCATCGGTAATAGTTTTCAGAATTGTGTCGACATACCTCTCATGGGAGGCATCGGCCACGATAACTTTAATACCGTCGTTGTATTCTTCCATTTAATATAATATTATTATTCAATTAGCGATAGGATATGCACCTTTCCTCTCCGGCTACCGTCAGAGGAGGATACTCTTGATGGCAGGAATAACCTCTGCAAGACTGTCTATGAACATTTGCCGCGTAGTACCTTCGTGCATCACAATAAGGATGGTGTCATCTCCTGCAACAGTACCGATAACAGTAGGCAGACGATGGGCATCAATGTCGGAAGCCAGTCCGCCTGCATAACCCGGCCTGGTATGCAGGACAGCCAGATTACCCGAAAAGTCCAGACTTTCAAATCCGGTGCTATGCAGGAAACCAGCCATTGTAGACGGCGTAATGTTGCGACGATAACCCGGATGCTCGGGTAAAATATAACGAAAGCCTTCCGGTACAGATATTTTCACCGCCTTAAGTTTGCGCAAATCGCGCGAAAGGGTAGCTTGCGTCACATCGAAACCATGGCGCGAAAGTTGTCGCAATATGCTTTCCTGGCTACCGGCTTCGCCACGCGAAAGGATGATGCGAAGCGTGTCCAAGCGGTCGTAACGTTCTTTCATTATCGTATATTTATTTATAATTATGCGGCAAAAATACAAAAATAATTGCAAATATCCCTACATTATTCTTTTTTTATTCAAAAAATATCTGTTCAAGCACGAAGCTGTCACCCATATCCCCTTCTTCAATCCTCCCAACCATCCCCACACTTCTATTTTAACATATTTAACTTTCCGCAACACTTCAAAGTGTTAAACCCTAGGTTGAAAGTAGTGAA
>NZ_BEWW01000126.1 GCF_002933955.1 Prevotella sp. MGM2 | reverse complement strand
GCCGAAGTGTTGGGAAAAGTTAAATATGTTAAAGTACAACCGCACTCGGCGCCTTCGGAAAGTTCCTTTTTATTTCTTTCGTATTTTTGTAAATTCTCAAAAAATCATGAAAGATGAACACGACAATGCTGATGACGGCCACACTGGTCTTTTATTTTCTTCTGCTCATGTGGCTTTCGCGGCGCAGTGGCCGGCAAAAAGGCAATGATGCCTTCTTTCGCGGCGGCCGGCAGTCGCCATGGTGGATGGTAGGCTTCGGCATGATCGGCGCAAGCATCTCGGGCGTCTCGTTCATCTCCGTGCCCGGATGGGTAAGCACCACAGGGATGACTTATCTGCAGATGTGCGCCGGTTTCTTCTTCGGCTATCTGGCTGTGGCATTCCTGCTGCTGCCGCTCTACTACCGCCTCCGGCTCACCAGTATCTATACTTATCTGGGCAACCGCTTCGGCCGCTGCTCACACCGCACGGGAGCACTTTTTTTCCTGTTGAGCAAACTCACCGGCGCGGCGGCACGCCTCTACGTGGTATGTCTGGTTTTGCAGCAGTTTCTTCTGCCACACACTATCGGCACCGGTGCCGACGGCCTGTACTTCGGACTGACTTCGGCCGGGATACTGCTGCTGATATGGCTCTACACGCGCCGCAGCGGTATCTTCACCATTGTACGGACTGATGCCCTGCAAACAGCCTGCCTGCTGCTAATGGTCATTATCATGACAGTCATAGCAGCAGGCAGGCTGGAACTTGACGCCGGAGGCATGGTGAGAACAATAGCCGGCAGTCCGCTCTCACGGGTATTCGAATGGGACACCGGCAGTCCGCAAAACTTCTGGCGGCAATTCGTGAGCGGGATTTTCGTAGTGATTGTCATGACAGGACTCGACCAGGACATGATGCAAAAAAACCTGACATGCCGCTCATTACGGGAAGCGCAAAAAAACATGTGCGCCTACGGGGCGTGTTTCCTGCCCGTCAACCTGCTGTTACTGGCCTTGGGCATTCTGCTCTACACGCTGTGCTCCCAAAGCGGCATGCCACAACCTGCCGGCGGCGACACGCTGCTGCCCTCACTGGTGGCCGGCGGCGAACTGGGGACGCTGGTCATCATTCCTTTCACCCTGGGCATTGTGACGGCAGCCTTCTCAAGCGCCGACTCCGCACTGACGGCACTGACAACGAGCTGCTGCGTGGATCTGCTGAACGTGGAACAACGCGGACTGACGCCTGAACGACAAGCAACAATACGGCAACGCGTACACATCGCCATGACTGCCGGTTTCCTTATCTGCATCCTCCTCTTCAGGCTGGCAAACGATACCAACGTCATCAATGCCATATATGTGATGGCCTCCTATACCTATGGGCCTCTGCTGGGACTTTACGCATTCGGACTGCTCACTCATCGCGGCATACGCGATAAATGGGTACCCGCCGTGGCCATTACTTCTCCAGTTGTCTGCGCCTTACTCGACCATTTCGCCCCATTGTGGTGGAATTATACGTTCGGCTACGAACTGTTGATGCTCAACGGACTACTCACATTCGCAGGTCTGGCAGTATTGTCGAAAAAAAGAAAATAACGGAGGGAAACGCACCATAAAGATTCCTACAACAAAAGCCAATAAGACGTAAAAAAACTCACAAATCCGGACCTTTTGAAATTCATTTCGTACCTTCGTCCTGTCACCTAAAAAAATGACGCATTATGAGAAAGATTTTTTACGCGGCTTTCCTCTTTGCAGGACTGGCCATGACAGGTTGCGGAAGCGACAAACCTAAAGCACATGATAATGAAGGTAACGCCGTTGCCAAGTGTGAAACCAACGACAAACACAATGCGGAGAACTCCATCGACTATCAAGGAACGTACAAAGGAACACTGCCCGCTGCCGACGGGCCAGGCATCAACATGGCACTCACCATCAACAATGACAGTACGTACACTTTGGAATATGACTATATTGAGCGCGACGGAAAATTCAAGGAACAAGGAAACTATACCGTTGAAGGCAATCTCATGACACTCACAGAAAAAGAAGGACAAATGTCATACTTCAAAGTGGAAGAAGGACAACTGCGGCAGCTTGACAACGACAAACAGCCCATAACCGGGGAACTGGAAGCCATGTACATCCTAAAAAAGCAATAGACACAACTAAAGAACTGTCCCGTTCACGAAAAAAACTCATCAACTTCCGGCGAATATCAGATATTCCCAACTCTGCCGGAACTACAACTGAAACCTGATAGGGCCGGAAGAAATCTTCCGGCCCTATTAGGTTCATCTTCAACAAACAAACCGGCTCACTCCGGTTTCTTGCTCCGTGGAACAGCAGCCTCATTGCCATCACGCACGGCCATATAATGGGGCGACATGATCTCCACACTGGCCGAGGCGAATTTATCCTGAATATTCTGATACAGTTCTGAATAAATACGGGGCATGCCAGCGGCTTCTTTCACGTAGGCATTTATCTGATACACAGGATACCAGTCCTGCAAGGACGTTTCCAGCACAAACGGCTCCGGTTCAGCCAGAACACCGGCAGTATCGCGGGCAGCGTCTATGAGCAACTGATGCACCTTGCGCCAAGGCACATCGTAACCGATGCTCACTTCGGTGTGAATAATCAAACCGAAGTCACGCGCCGAAGAACTGTAATTGACCGTATGCGACGACATTATAAACGAGTTAGGTATTGTCACCAGCTCATTCTTTGTCGTTCTGATGCGCGTGACAAAGGGTGTTTTTTCTATCACATCACCTGTCGTATCATTAAGCTTGATACGGTCGCCTAACTTAAAAGGACGCATGTATGTAATAACAAGGCCGGCTATGACATTACCGATAACCGCACTGGAGCCTAATGAAATAACCAAGCCTACAAAGACTGAGATCCCCTGGAATACGCCGGATTCGGCTCCGGGCAGATAGGGATAAATCATGGCTACCATGAAAGCATAGAGCAAGAAGCGGAAAATGTTGAACGTAGGCATGGCCCAGTCGGGATAAAAGCCGCGGAGCCGCAACTTGCCAGCTTCTATTTCCGAAGCCAGATAGCGCAGACCGCGGATGAGATATCTGACGGCATAGAATATGACAACGATGGTGAACAAATTGGGAATATAAGCCACAATGCCTCGCAAAATCCCCTTGACAGGTGTCCATATGTATGAGAGTAAGGTGTAGGCGAGTTCTTCCGTTTGCGGAAAAATGGCGAAAAGCAGCGGTACGGAAAGGATGAGCAGCAGCAATATCACAACGTAGCGCCCTATGTTGGCCAGGAATACGAGAAGATTCACCTGACGTTGCGTGTCGAGCAACTGATAGTCCTGTATGGAAATAGGCTTCAATCTCGTGTCTTTGAGCCGTATGATGCGTTCTTTCAGATTGCGGTAAAGCCACGAAACGAGACGTATGAGGAGGAACTGCCCTACGAGCACAAGCAGGAAATAGAGGATACGCTTGGCCAATGTCAGAAGGCTATGCTCCTTTTTGAGCTGGCGCAGTTTTTCCACTATGACACCGCGCCGTTTGGCGGCAAGTTCATCGCGGGAGAGGTTTTCCCACAGCCCGTCCTGGTCGGTAAATGAGAAGATCACCTTGTCGCCATACATCACATCGGTGACGATATCGGTACTCTCTACGTAGACAGAGTCGGGATTAAGCGAAAAACGCCGTCCCAGTTCTTCGATGATCTGTGCGCCTGCCGACGCACGCATCTGGGGTGAATTGCCTCCACGCTTGGCGTAGATCAGGAAAAGAGTGTCGGTTCCGACAACTACCGGCACTCCTTGCGTTATTTTCCGCAATGAGTCGATGCGTTGCTTTTGGGCGGCCTGTTTGAGCGAGTCGCTAGTGAAGTTCTGCAACCTTATTTGCTCCAGTTCCATGCGCAGATTGGCTTCGTTGAGCCGCGCTTCTTCCAGCTGGCGGCGCATACTGTCCTCCAATGTCGGTTCCTGCGTGATGGCGCCGGACGTAGCCGGAGATTCCGACAGACTGTAAGGGATGTCTCTGTCCGTTTGTGCCGATGCCACAAACGGCAGACCGCACCACCCTGCTGCCAGCACGAGGAGGCACAGGTATATTTTGAGAGTTTTTCCCACGATGAGGCGATTTGTCATATTATTCTGAATTGTTCCGGCAAAGGGGGCGGCCTTTGCGTTGTGTCCTAGGGATTGTAAATGATGAGGCCGGTGCCTTTTTCCCTAAATATTTTCTCACGACATGTGCCTTGCAGATAAATGTTGCCGCTACCATAGATTTCGGCTGCGAGGCGTCCGGTTTTCACGCCCTTGAGGTCGATGCTGCCAGACCCTACGAGGCGTACGCTGACCTCATGCGCTGTAAGGGACTGTGACATGAGAGCGCCCACACCGTTCAGCTCGAGAAATACGGAACTGTTAAGAATCATGTTGCCGAGGCGCAGACATTTCACACCATTCAGCATGAATTTGTTGACATAAGGTGCATAAACGTCTATGACGATAACGGCTTTTTCGGGCATGCGGTAGCGCCTGTCGGTGCTGATATTGAGCACATCATCTGCGGTTTTCGTGAAGACATGCTCCAGTACTTCAGACCTGGCCATGAGCCTGACCATCGGCGCTCCGAGGTCTTTCTGCTGATGAAAAGTGACATCGGCAAAACAGTCTATCTCGACCGATGAAAAATCGTTGGTACGGATAGTCATTGAAGTTAGTCCGGCGGTATCGACGGGAGCTTCGGCTATTTCTTTCACCACCTGATGGATGTTGCGGTTGTCGCAGGACGTTACATGCACCGTCAGCAGGAGGAATAGCAGCAGTTGCGTTTTCAGGGACATGACTGATAACTTTTTTGAGTTCTACATTCAAGGTTCGGGCTTTGCGGAAGCAAGGGGCTTTTCTGCCTGTAAAGTTACAAATAATCGTCAACGGTGTCGTTGACAAAGTCGAGAAAAGGTTTCATGATACGGAAAATTTCCGCAGCCTCTTCCGCCCAGTCCTTTTTCATGAAAAAATCATCGCTCACTAAGGTGCTGAGGTCGTACTGCTTGGGCTGCAGGTATTGCGGATAGGCAAAATCGCGCGGAAATCCTTTGGGCAACGTCTTCAGATGTTCCTCTCCCAGCACGGGCCGGAGGGCGGCGAGCGCGGGAGCCGTCATGATGGCATGGAAATGTTGCGGATTGTCCACAATGCTCTGGCGCACGGCGCGCAGCACGGGAGAGGGCAGCTCGTAGGTACCGACACACAGCATGCAACTGCCGGGCTGGAGATGAAGATAATAGCCACCATGGACCGACTTCTTGCCACACGGATTGATGTAACAGCCGAAATGACGCTTATACGGCGACTTGTCGGGACTGAAACGCGTGTCGCGATAGAAACGATAGAGGGTGGACTTGACGGGCAGTCCGGCCACGGCCGGTTCGAAACGGGCTATGCGCGATATCATGTCTTCGGCTATGGCGGTAAAACGGCCGGAGGCATCGGCGTAGCGGTGACGGTTTTCGGCAAACCACTCACGGTTGTTGTTGGCAGCCACATCGGCCAGGAAACTGAATATTTCTTTCATCATGCTTATTTTTAACGGACTGTCAGAACTGTTTTTTGCAAAAAACACTTGCCCTGAATATGTCACATGCGTGTTTTAACATTTCTTGCTTTCGGACGAAAAATGTGTTATCTTTGTAATAGCGGAGCGGGGCTTTCCATGGGGA
>NZ_BEWW01000125.1 GCF_002933955.1 Prevotella sp. MGM2 | reverse complement strand
GTGGTAGCTGGTACATGTTCGTCCAAAATCCTTGTGTATATAGCCTGAAACTTCTCCGCCACGACCGTTTCCAATGAATAAGCCATGATATTGATGAATTGCACCCCAAAAGTTAGACACAAAACTTTTGGGGTGCATTATGTATAGATACCACACATTCGAAGAACGGCTGCTAGTAGTAGTCAGAATTAAATTAGGCGAACCACTCGAAAGGCTTTTCCGGGAAGAACGGCTCGACAAAAAGATGGTGCGTCAATGATATCTCCGTTATCAAAAATACGGAGAAGAAGGGTTACTTGGGACACGGTCCTACTACTACTCGAAAAAAGAAAAGATAAAAATTGTAGAGGAATGTCTTGCAAAAGGCTTACCTTTGTAAGAGATATGTCTGCGTTATGATTTAAATCGATCGACAATCCAGACATGGATGCGAAAGATACGTCAGGGCATATCACTTGAAAACAAACGACGGGGACATCCTCCCAAAGCCCCATGTCAAGACCTAAGAAGAAAGAACCTCAGACAGAACTTGAAAAACTTCAGGCGGAAAATCTCCGTCTGCGGGCTGAGAATGCGCTGCTAAAAAAGTGAAGGCCTTAGTTGAGGAAGAGAAAGCCCGGGCACAGCTCAATGGGCAAAAGCCAGCGACGAACTAAGGTCGGAATACCCACTCGAATTACTTCTGAAGTTGAGGAAGATGGCTCGTTCCGTTTTCTACTATCATTTGAAACGACTAAATGTAAAAGATAAATATGCGGGTGGAAAAGAGATGATTAAATCAATTTTCCATGAACATAAAGGACGTTACGGCTACCGCCGTATAACCGCAGAAATGCGCAACAGAGGTTTTGCCATTAATCACAAGATCGTTCAGCGTCTGATGAAACAGTTGGACCTTAAATGCCAAATCCGTAAAGTGCGTTACCGATGCAGTGTGGTAAACTATCGTTGAATCAAGGAATTACAGTTTAAAAGGTTCAACCTCAATTTCTGTAAGTAACTGAATGTAAAACCATTGTCCTTTTATTTTCCCGAAGACTGTCTCAGCCTCCATCTTCAAGCCACTCATGGCTTGCTGCTTTCAATTACAAAATTAGCAAAAATCGGCGAAATAAGCAATTAAATCAAAGGTTTAGTGCGAGGGATAAGCAGTATTCCTTCCGAAAAGTGTAGCAGCTTCGACTTTTTCATCGAAAAAAGTGTATTGAGGTGCTACTGGTTCCCTTGAGAAATGTAGAGGGGTTGATTAAAGTTCGTGGGGGGGAAGGCAAATATCCCCAAAATATCCCATTCAAATTTGGTCAGTTAAGGTATTTTTGGGTCAAGCCGAAAACACGGTGCATGAATTTTGAGAAAGGTGTTAAATTT
>NZ_BEWW01000124.1 GCF_002933955.1 Prevotella sp. MGM2 | reverse complement strand
AATTTTTGATTTATGAGACCTTATGATAATACGCGGGCACTGGTGGTTTTCAGTGGCGGGCAGGACTCTACTACTTGCCTTTTCTGGGCCAAGCGGCATTTTAGTGAAGTGTGGGCGCTGAGTTTCGTCTATGGTCAGAAACACGTGCACGAAGTGCGGTTGGCCGCCGACATAGCCCGACGCGCCGGTGTGCGTTTCGAGCAGATGGACGTATCGTTTATAGGCGGTTTGGGCCGCAATTCACTGACCGACTCCTCGCTGCCAATGGATGAGGACAAACCGGCCGACGGACCGCCCAATACCTTTGTGCCCGGCCGCAATTTGTTTTTCCTGAGCATCGCTGCCGTCTTCGCCCGTGAAAACGGTATCAGGCATTTGGTGACGGGAGTTTCGCAGACAGACTTTTCGGGATATCCTGATTGCCGCGATTCTTTCATACGAAGTCTTAACGTCACGCTCAATCTAGGTATGGACGAACAGTTTGTCATACATACGCCTCTCATGTGGATTGACAAGTGCGGGACGTGGGCTATGGCCGATCGCATGGGGGTACTCGACATTGTGCGCCACGACACGCTGACGTGCTATAATGGTGTGAAAGGCGACGGTTGCGGAAAATGTCCGGCTTGTAAGTTGAGGCGCGAAGGTCTGGAGCGTTATTTGCGGCAGAAGGCTGGCGGAGAACGTGACGGGCGTGGTTTCGGATCAAGTGATAAGCAATAAAATATTTTTATGAGAGAGAACGATAATTTGAAAGCACTGGGCCGCCAGACAGAATACCGTGACGATTATGCTCCCGAGGTGCTGGAAACTTTTGAAAACAAGCATCCCGGCAATGACTACTGGGTGCGCTTCAACTGTCCGGAGTTCACCAGTCTCTGCCCTATAACGGGCCAGCCTGATTTTGCGGAGATACGCATCAGCTATTTGCCGGACCGGCGGATGGTAGAGAGCAAAAGTTTGAAACTCTATCTGTTCAGTTTTCGCAATCATGGCGATTTTCACGAAGACTGCGTAAATGTTATCATGAAGGACCTTATCCGCCTGATGGACCCGAAATATATAGAAGTGACGGGAATTTTCACCCCTCGAGGCGGCATTAGCATTTATCCTTACGCCAATTATGGACGGCCGGACACGAAGTATGAAAAACTGGCCGAACATCGTTTGCAGCAACATGACCTGTAGGATTTTTTGAGGAATAAGAATGAATGTCTGCGGACGGTCGCGCTTCTTTGGCGGAGAGGCCGCTTTTGCGGGATGTTTTGAAAATGCCGGTATCGGTATTCCGCTACGGCTGCTGAGTACGACAAGCGCATGGACTGAATATTTAAAATTCAATCCATGCGCTTGTCGTTGAAATGAACTGTTGTCAGATGAACCGTTTCATTGCATCGGGCAGTTCGTCAAGATGGGCTATGATGGCATCGGGCAGGTTCTCGTCCACCGTTTCGGGCTGCCACCCTTCGCCGCGTAACCATACGGCCTGGCAGCCGATGGTTTTGGCCGGTACGATGTCTTTGCCGTAACTGTCGCCTACGACAAGCACCTCCTCGGCCTTGTGGCCGGTGGCTTCAACACCCAGAGCATAGATGGCCGGATCGGGTTTGCGGACTCCGACCACGGCACTCTCGATAATAGCAGAGAAGTAGTGGGAAAGGTGGAAGTCGGTGAGGATGGTTTCGATATTGCCGTAGAAATTTGATACAAGCACGAGGTTGTAACGTTCCTTAAGTCGGTCGAGTATATGGCGGGTTGTAGTCAGGTTGCCTTCCACGTAGGCATTGCAGTAATCGGCTGTGTTGTGTATGGCTGTTTGGCGTATTTCTTCGGAGGGATGCCAGTAGGCTTGTTGCAGAAGATATTGCGTTTCCTGACTGATTTTCTTCAACAGTACGGTGTGGAAATTGTCTTCAGGACAAATGATCGGGGCTTTCGCCAGAGCGCGTTCGCCGTAAACGTAGGCTTCGCGGAACTGATCCTCGCTAACGGGAATGCCGGTGTGGCGATAGCCTTCCCAAAGAACGTGCGCCCAATGGCGGGCATCGGTGTCGAGCGTGCCGCCGTAGTCGAATATGATGGATTTCAAACTCATGCTTGTGTGAAATGGATTATTTCATGATACTCTTATTGCCGATTTTAACCAGACTGACCCCGATGAATATCCAGATGAGCTCACGGATGCGGGTGAAGAAACTGGAGAAAATACCTACGCCACCGGGATTGGCATATCCCAGAATCTTGATGATGAGTGCCAGTCCGCCTTCCCGTGCGCCTAGCTGCATGGGGAAGAAGAAGAGCAGGTTGCCCATCAGTGAGGAGAATGCCAATACCAGAATTGCATCCCAAAAGGTGACAGGTGCGCCGAAAGCCAGAAGGATGAAATAAAATTCCAGAGCGTTGATGACGCGGGCGATATATTCCATGAGCAATGAACCGTAGAAAGCGCGTGGCTGACGGTGGAGGTAGGCGATGTTGAGGTCTACCTGCTCCATGCTTTCCAGGTTCTTGTCGTAAAAACGGCGGGCGTATTTCTTGACAAAGGGAACGTAGAGGAATATTTTGTAGAGTTTTACAATCAGCCCGTTTTTGTAGCCTGCGTAAAAAAAGTATATCGCAAATATGAACGCGGCAGCGAAAATTCCGAAACAGCTCCAAAGGAAAGGATCGGCCTTTTCATAATAAATAATCAGAAAAAGGATGATGGAGCTGGCCCATAAGCAGATGTGTGAAAGAATGTGCATCATGGAGTAGAGCACTACGGATGACATGGCGCGGGGAGTGCCGATATATGCCGCCAGTTCCATGACGCGATAGGGGCCGCCGCCGAAACCGAATGGGGTCGTGTAGCTGAAGGCGAATCCCGACACAGTAAGTTTGTAGGCATGGCGGAAAGACAAATGCTTGTCGTGAGTGCCGCTGTTGACTATAAGCTGGAAGGCTCCGGCATTGAAAGCGTAAACGAATATCCATACGCCTGCAACGAAAGGCAGATAGGCTATGGCTCGGGGGAGTTTTTCGCGGAGCTGGTGATAGTCTACATCGAAGGTGCAGAGCATTACAATAATGGCGGCTATGCCGAATAGCAGGAATATGTTTCTGACGAATGGTTTCATGTGCAGGCTGATTGCTGAATGTCTTTCAAGATGGCTTTAAAGAGATTGCTGAAGTTGGTCGCAAAGCTTTTCATGTTGGTTGCGCATGTGGAAGAAGAGCGCGCTCATTACGGTTATTTCAAATACAGGATAAATCCATGGCTGGCCAATGAGCACCGAAATATAAAGAACTATAGCCCGGGTGTTGAATGTGAGAATGTTTGCCCATTTCATTAGCGGCAGACTGCCGCGGCGGAAGTCATCGCGCAGTTGCTGCGGCAGGGCACGGCCGTAAAGTTGGTCTGTTTTCGTCTTGAAGCGTTGGAATGCCGGTGTCATCTGTTCCTGTGAACGCGTATAGTTGCGGTAGAAAAAAAGAAAAAGTTTCCAGGTGCCGTCGTGCCGCCATGTAAGTGAGCGGAACTCTTTGGTTAGTTTGCGGCTGTTGTCCAGCTCACTGCCCTTTTCGCCTTTGAGGAAATAGAGGTGGATATTTCGGTAGTAGTCTGCCAACTGGCATTGCTTTCCGTGACATATAAAGCCGGCAAAGGCGCAAAGTATCCAGATCCATACTCCCCATTCCGGCGTAAGTCGCCAGCAGATGGCGAAATATATCGCAAAAAACCACACATCGCCGGCAAATCCGTCTAGAATCCGGCCCCAGCGTGTTTTTTTGCCGGTCATACGCGCTAATTGCCCGTCGCAACTGTCGTAAAGGTTTGCCCAAATGAGTAGTAATATACCTATTATATTATAGGCGAGGTCTTCAAAGCAGAACATGATACCGGCTCCAAGTCCCAGAAAGATGGAAAGGATGGTGACTACGTTGGGATGAATGTTGAAAGCGTTGAAGAAGTTGGCCCACAAAAGGCCAAGCGGCCGTGTGAAGTGTATGTCGAGCCACTCTTCTGTGTCTTGTGATTTAAAAGTAGCGGTGAGTTTCTTTTTGTCGCTCATGATTCTTTTGTGATAATTTATAGGGTTTTGCCAATACGTGTTGCAATGGCTTGAGCGGCCTCAGTCCTGCATAGTGAAAAGCTGGGCCAGTCGTTAAAGTCGATGATGGCAAATGTACCGTCAGGCCGTATAATACAGTCGCCGCCGTAAACAATGAATCCGCTCAGACGGGCTGCGCGGTCTGCTGTTTTTTTTAATTCCTCAGGCGAAAAATCATAGCCGGCAGGAACTCCGTTGAATACTTCCAATCCGAATTTACTGAAAGTACCGGTGGCTGTGGGATAGTGATAGAAGAAAAAATCGGTGCCTTCCACCCCATAAAATTTAACCAGATCGCCGGGAATATGTTCTGAAATCACAATATCGTCGATGTTGTGCGCCAAAAAATTTTTGTATGCCGTTTGCAATTCTTCTTTATTGCGGATGAAACATACATCGGTGGCCTGTTGTGCGCAGGCATCGCCGCGTTTAATCCATAAACTGCCGGAAGAAAAACATCCTGAAGAAATGGGGTGGGAAGCGTATTCTCTTAATTGTGCCAACGTGAGTGTCCGGCTTTCGGGGGTGGGTATTTTCTTTTCCTCAAAGAGTCGTGTCAGTACAGACCGTGTGGAGGAAAGCAGTGCGCTGGCTGAGTTTATGACGCGGAGCCCTTTTATTTCTTCTTCAGCCAGCCGGTGCAGGAAACATTCGTCGCGTCCCATGTTGAAGACGGATTCATAACCGGCAAATGCTGTCGCATTGTCTTCGCTGGCTGTATCTACGAGGTGCCCCATGCGGCGCAGTTCGTCGGCAACGGCGTTGAATATCGCCTTGTCACGGGCGGTGGAGTTGGGCGAAAAGCGGGAAGAACGTTCTATGCCTAATAACTTCATATTCGAGTGACAGCCTTTTTAGCCCAGTTTGTTCAGGGAAGTCTGACCGGTTTTGTCTTCCTTATTAATGCTACGGAGAAACGTTTCGGCTTTGATGATGTCTTGAGCATGGTCTATGTCGAGCACTTTACTCATTGGGTATGCTTTCAGTTTGAGTCCGTCTGCAACCAAGCCTCGCTGAAAGTTGCGCATTCGGCTCAGACCTGCTTCCATACATCGGCTCAGGGTGCGGAGGGCATTGGGCTTCAGGGCGTAGAGACCTCCTGAAATGTAGCGGCAGTTCTGGGGCTCGTCGTAAAAACCGGTAATGTTCATATTGTTGTCTGTACCGACATAAAGCGGTTTCTCATCGTCTATGAAGTCAGTCACGCCCATCATGCCGTCGGAGTTGCTTTCGCGAAAGGCTTTTATATATTCCGCGAAATCAGTTTCACGAAAAATCGTGTCTACCGTAGTCAGGCAGAATGGGGCTTGCTCTAGCCATGGGCTGAGGACGGAGAAACTGTGCATGGAACTAGGTGTGTCCTGTACGGCCAGTTCAATGGGCGCTCCTTCGCCACGTGCCATGAGTTTACGCACATGCGTTTCTGTTTGGGCGTGAAGTTTGTTGACAATGATGCAGATTCTGTCAGCCCCATTTTCGTTGAATAGGCGTATGAGGCGGTCAATCATCGGTTCACCGCATATTCTGACCAATGGTTTCGGCAGTTTGATTCCTTCCTGTGAGAGGCGTGATCCTTCGCCGGCGGCGATAATGGCAAAAGTCATGACTGATGTTTTTATCTTTTCTCGGTATCGTTTTATTGTTCTTCCTTTATTTCTTTAGCCTCGGCCTTAGGCATGCCTGCCGGTTTCATGTGGCGTTGGCGGTCACCGTCTTCGCGGTGTTCGTGATAGAGTTTGGGAAGCGGGTTACGATGAGCCTCGTTGTCAGCCTGGCGGTTACGGTAGATGTCGATGGCTGTGTATATGGCTTGCCGGAATGATGCGCATGAAGCCATGTTCTTTCCGGCAATGTCAAATGCCGTTCCGTGGTCGGGCGAAGTGCGCACATAAGGCAGTTCGGCGGTAAAGTTCACGCCGTCATCCATGGAGAGAGCCTTGAAGGGGGCCAGTGCCTGGTCGTGATACATGGCCAGAATGCCGTCAAAGTGAGCATACATGCCTGAGCCGAAGAAGCCGTCGGCCGGGTAGGGCCCGAAACATTGTATGCCGTTTTCTACAGACGCCTTGATGGCCGGAGCTATTATTTCCTGTTCTTCGCTGCCCAGTGTGCCGTTGTCGCCGTTGTGGGGGTTAAGGCCGAGCACCGCAATGCGTGGGGCCGATATCAGGAAGTCATGCTGCAGACTGTGGTAGAGTTGTTTGACTTTTTGCTCTACGAGCTCGCCCGTAATGGCTGCTGCCACTTCTTTCACCGGCAGATGCGTCGTGACGAGAGCCACTCTCATCAGATTGTTGGCCAGAATCATCAGCGGTTCGGCCTTGTCGCCTACAAGACGGTTGCTGAGGTATTCCGTGTGTCCTGAGAAGCGGAAGTCGGCGTTTTGTATGGCCGATTTGCAGATGGGAGCGGTTACGAGCACATCGATGCTTCCGTTTTTCAAGTCCTCCGTAGCCTGTTCAAGGGCAAGGAAGGCCGCGTGTCCGGCCTCAGCATTGATTCTGCCCATTTCAATGTTAATCTCTTCGTCAAAGCAGTTGATGAGGTTCAGCCGGTTGGGCTCGGCTTCTGCCGCAGTGTTGACGATGTGGTAATTCAGCTCGGTTCCAAGCACCTTGCGGTGGTATGTGCCTGCCTTTACCGATCCGTAGACCACCGGTATGCAGATGTCGAACATAGCGTTTTCAGAGAAAGTCTTAAGGATAAGCTCATAGCCTATTCCGTTTACGTCTCCGTGCGTTATGCCCACTTTTAAAAGTCGTTTCGCAGAGTTTTCAGGTGTGCCGTTCTGTGAGGCCTCACCGTTGTTATTGTTGTTGGTCATCATTGGTCGGTTGTTTTGAATGGTAAGATGAATATGAAGATGTGTGACGGAGAAACCCGAACCGGCGGCTTCATGCTCTTTCCTCAGGGAGTCAGCGTTGCTCCGTCTCTTGTTTGGCTGTTGATAACAGACCGCATGCGGCAAAAATGTCCTGACCGCGTGAGGCGCGGACAGTGGTAAACAGTCCGTGTGCCGTCAGATAGTCGCGCAGGCGCGTCATGCGTTCCTCCGAAACGCCGCGCAGAGGCGTTTCGGGAATGTCGTGAAAACGGATGAGATTAATCCGGCAGTCCAGTTCGCGTAACAGTTCTATCAGGGCATCGGCGTGCCGCAATGTATCGTTTATGCCGTCAAAGACGATGTATTCGAAAGACAGGCGCCGCTGTTTGGGGGCTGACGGGTTGACCGGCCGTTTGCGGCAGAAGTCGTATTGTTTCAGCACGCTGACGATGTCGCGTATGCCGAATGCCCGTTCCGCCGGCATAATACGGGCGCGTTCCTCGGGAATAGGGTGGTGCAGGCTGATAGCCAGATGGCATTCGCTTTCGTCCAGAAAACGCACCAGGCCCTTGCAAAGTCCGACGCTCGACACGGTGATGCGGCGCGGGCTCCATGCGTATCCCCATTCGGCCGTCAGTGCCTGTGTGGCGCGCAACACGTTGTCCAGATTGTCAAACGGCTCTCCCTGGCCCATGAACACAATGTTTGTCAGTGTGTCGCGTTCAGGCAGTGAATATATCTGGTTCAGAATGTCGGCTGCCGGCAGAGAATTCATAAAGCCCTGCCGGCCGGTCATGCAGAAAGCGCATTTCATTTTGCACCCCACCTGGCACGACACACACAGCGTGGCGCGGTTGCCGTCGGGTATGTAGACCGTTTCCACATAATGGTCTCCGAGTGTCCGGAAAAGGTATTTCACGGTTCCGTCAGCAGAACGTTGGCAATCGGCCGGCGGCAGACATCCCACAACATAATTGGCCGCCAGTCTTTCGCGTGCCGTTTTTGAGAGATTGGTCATGCCGGAAAAATCAGACACTTGCTTTTTGTAAAGCCACTCTGCCAGCTGCCTGCCCACAAAGGCAGGCAGTCCCAGCCCTGTGGCCAGTTCTTTTAGTTCCTGTAGGTTCAAACCTAAAAGAGGCTTTTTATGTGTCGGATTTTGGAGGTCGTTCGTCATTATTGAGTAGATATGAGGTTACAAAAGTACGTTATTTTTCAGACAGCCCCAAGGCTTTTCCCAAGAGAGACGCCTATGACGCCGTTTATTTCGTAGAAAATCCTCTCGTTGAATGAAACGGAAAATCCGCCTTGTTTTTTCATTTTTGTCGCCATTCCTGATTTTAACACTATTTGCTTTCCGCCGGAAAATACTGTATCTTTGTAACAGCCAAGCGGGACTTTTCACCTGAAAGTTCCGCTTTTTCAGTGTTTTCCGAGTCTTTTTCCGTACTTTTTTGCCGTATTTTCCCTTTAAAATCCCCGTATTCGAATTTAAATTCCCCGTATTCGAATTTAAATTCCCCGTATTCGTGTTAAAAATCCAATACGGACTTTTATGATCCGAGTGCTTGCAACCTATATTTTAACAGACCGGAATGTTTCAGAAGGTTAAAAATGTTAATGTGTAAAATGTAGTCTGCCGTTCTTGTCGCTTCCGCCAGTCCTTGCGGCAGGTACGTGTGATTTTGCGGCAGGGGTACCGCTTGCTGAAAATATGAGGATAAACAACAGGAACGTGCCTTGAAAGAAACATTCTTTTGTTTTTTTAAAAGAAAAAGTTGCAAAATGTTTGTGGATTCAAAAATAAACCTTACTTTTGCCAGCGTAAATCTTTAAGTTAAATATCAATATGACGTACGCACACTCGTTTTACTTTTATGCTTATTTTTACTTTGCCGGACAAGCGAAGCGGGACGTTGTGCACCATACGAAATAAAGAAACATTCAATGAAAAATCCCGCTTCTGAATCAAGGAGCGGGATTTTTTACTGTAAAGAAAGAGACCATGAAAGTAGCCATACAGGGAATAAGAGGTTCGTTTCACGACATTGCCGCACACGAGTTTTTTAAAGGTGAAGATCTGGAACTGGTTTGCTGCGACACCTTCGAACAGCTCTTCTCGGTCATGAAAGAGGATGATGCCTGCCTGGGGCTGATGGCCATTGAAAACACCATAGCCGGCAGCCTGCTCCACAACTATGAGTTGCTGCGCGAAAGCGGCATGACCATTATCGGCGAGCACAAGCTCCACATAGAACACAGCATCATGTGTCTGCCCGGAGAGGACTGGGGCGACATCAGAGAAGTCAACTCCCATCCCGTAGCTTTGGCGCAGTGCCGCGGTTTCCTTGCCCGCCATCCTGCGATGAAGGTCGTCGAGGTGGACGATACGGCCGGTGCCGCCGCACGGATAGCTCAGGAAAAACTCAGCGGACATGCCGCCATCTGCCATGTGGGCGCCGCCCCCCTTTACGGCCTGCGCGTGCTGGCGAAAAGCATTGAGGACAACAAGCATAACTTTACGCGTTTTCTCGCTCTCTGTGATCCCTGGAATGCCGACCGCCTGCGCGAACTCCACGCCACCAATAAAAGCAGCATCGTATTCACGCTGCCGCACGAGGAGGGATCGCTCTCACAGGTGCTGAGCATTTTATCTTTCTACAAAATCAATTTGTCGAAAATCCAGTCATTGCCCATCATCGGCCGCGAATGGCAGTATCTCTTCTACGTCGATGTCATTTATGATGATTACATGCGTTACCGTCAGAGCATCGATGCTGTCAGGCCGCTGATTAAAGAACTCAAAATCCTTGGAGAATATGAAGGAAAATAACCCCGAAATCATTCCCGCCGACCGTCTGGCCGGCGTACAGGAATATTACTTCTCGCGGAAAGGCAAGGAAGTGGCCCGCCTCAATGCCGAAGGTAAAGACATCATATCGCTGGCCATCGGCAGTCCCGACATGCCGCCGTCGCCGCAGACCATAGACCGCTTGTGTGAGGAAGCGCGCCGCGCCGATGCCCACGGTTACCAGCCTACGGCCGGCATTCCGCAGCTGCGTGAGGCCATGGCCGCCTTCTACCGCCGCTGGTTTGGCGTGGAACTCGATCCCGCCACCGAAATACAGCCCCTTATAGGTTCGAAAGAGGGCATACTCCACACCACGCTGGCTTTCGTCAATCCGGGTGAGAAGGTGTTGGTGCCCGATCCCGGCTATCCTACCTACACTTCGCTCTCAAAACTTCTGGGCTGCGCCGTCGTCAATTACGACCTACGGCCGGAAAATGACTGGCAGCCTGATTTTGAACAGCTTGAGGGAATGGATCTCTCCGGCGTGAGGCTGATGTGGGTGAACTATCCCAATATGCCCACTGGTGCGCCGGCATGCCGCCCAACCTACGAACGGCTCGTGGAGTTTGCCCGTCGCCACGGAATAGTCGTTGTCAACGACAATCCCTACAGTTTCATTCTCGGACAAGAACATATCAGTATTCTGCAAGTACCGGGGGCTAAGGATTGCTGCATAGAATTCAACTCCATGAGCAAAAGCCACAATATGCCCGGATGGCGTGTAGGAATGCTGGCCGGTAACGCCACTTTCGTCAGTTGGATACTTAAAGTGAAAAGCAATATCGACTCCGGCATGTTCCGCCCCTTGCAACTTGCCGCCGCTACGGCCTATGGGAACGACAATACGTGGCATGAAGAGGCCAATATCCATGTTTACGCCCGCCGTCGCAAGTTGGCCGGAGAAATCATGGATGCGCTCGGCTGCTACTACGATCCGTCTCAAGTCGGTATGTTTCTGTGGGGACGCATTCCTGATGAATGCCCCGATGTCGAAGTTCTCACGGAACGCGTCCTTCATGAAGCGCGCGTGTTCCTGACGCCCGGATTCATTTTCGGTTCCAACGGCCGGAGATACGTGCGCATATCACTTTGTGCCAAGGAAGAAAAAATGTCAGAAGCATTGGAGCGCATCCGTGGCGCATTCAGATAGTGGTCAGTGCTTTCCGCATGATGACGCGCGGAGTGCGAATGGCGGCCTGAACCGTTTTGAAAACAATAAATGTAATACCTGTCAAATAGATATCAAATCAAAAAAACTTTTAATATGGCACTCGATTTAGCCCCCCTCAATTTGTCTGGCGTAGAAGATAAGCGCCCTGTGATCATAGCCGGTCCGTGTTCGGCCGAAACCGAAGAACAAGTAATGGATACAGCCACTCAGCTGTCGAAAAAAGGCATCAGGATCTTTCGTGCCGGTATATGGAAACCACGCACTAAACCCGGAGGTTTTGAAGGCGTAGGTGTGGCCGGTCTGGCGTGGATGAAACGTGTACGGGAAGAACTGGGCATGCTAACTGCTACGGAAGTGGCCACCCCTAGGCATGTGGAAGCGGCTCTCGATGCCGGTATTGATCTTTTGTGGGTCGGCGCGCGTACAGTGACCAATCCTTTTGCCATGCAGGAACTGGCCGATGCGTTAAAGGGCAACGATGTGCCTGTGCTGGTAAAGAATCCAGTTAATCCGGATTTGGAATTGTGGATAGGTGGTCTGGAGCGTATCAACGGTGCGGGCATCAAGCGTCTCGGAGTCATACACCGCGGTTTTTCATCCTACGACAAGCGCATTTACCGCAATCTCCCGATGTGGCACATTCCTATCGAATTGCGCCGGCGCTACCCCAATCTGCCCATTTTCGGCGATCCGAGCCACATTGGCGGTGCGCGCGAGCTTGTGGCGCCGCTCTGCCAGCAAGCCATGGATTTGGGCTTCAACGGTCTGATGGTAGAAAGCCACAGCACTCCCGATGCCGCTTGGAGCGATGCCAGCCAGCAGGTGACGCCCGATGTGCTCGACTTTATACTTGAGAAGCTGGTTATCCGCAATCTTTCTCAGAGCACTGAAAGCCTCGAGGTGTTGCGCCGCCAGATAGATGAAATAGACAATGCTCTTATTGAACTGCTGGCTAAGCGTATGCGCATCAGCCGTGAGATAGGGACTTTCAAGCGTGAGCATAAGATGACTGTCGTTCAGACAGGACGTTATACTGAAATCCTCGACAAGCGCGGGGCGCAAGGTGTGCTCTGCGGTATGGCGCCTGAGTTCATGAAAACAGTCTTTGAAGCCATTCATGAGGAAAGCGTGCGTCAGCAAATCGATGTGATGAATAAATAACGAAAGGAAAGGAACGACATGAAAATCCTTATACTCGGTGCAGGAAAGATGGGGTCGTTTTTTGTAGACCTGTTGAGTTTCGACCATGAGACAGCTGTCTATGACATCGACCCCAAGCGTCTGCGCTTCATGTACAACACGCAGCGGTTCACTACCCTCGATGAGATTGAAGACTTCAAACCCGAACTCGTTGTCAACGCCGTGACGCTCAAATATACTCTGGATGTTTTTCGCGCGGTCATACCTCACTTGCCTGCCGATTGCATCGTAAGCGACATTGCCTCAGTCAAGACGGGTTTGCAGGATTTTTATGAGCAATGCGGCCGCCGCTACGTGTCGACGCATCCCATGTTCGGTCCTACCTTTGCCAATCTGGGCACACTCTCGTCCGAGAACGCTATCATCATCAGCGAGGGAGACTATATGGGGCGCATCTTTTTTAAAGATCTCTATTCAAAACTCGGGCTGCATGTCTGTGAATATACTTTCGACGAGCATGATGAGACGGTGGCCTATTCCTTGAGTATCCCCTTCGTTTCGACCTTTGTTTTTGCTGCTGTCATGAAACATCAGGATGCGCCGGGAACCACCTTCAAGCGTCACATGGACATTGCCCGGGGCGTGTTGGGCGAAGATGATTGTCTTCTTCGTGAAATCCTCTTCAATCCGCGTACCGGAGGACAGGTGTCGAAAATACGGGATGAACTGAAAGAACTTCTCAATATCATTGACAATAAAGACGAGGCTGCTCTCGATGGTTATCTCTGCAAAATAAGAGGTCACATCAAGTAAGTGCAGGTTTCACGATGCCTGGAGGCACCAAGAGCCTGTCAATGCTTCCGTTGGGCTGCGTGCCTGAGACTTTAACATATTTAACTTTCAGAAACATTCCAGTCTGTTAAAATGTAGGTTGCAAGTATCGAAATCATAAAAGGATGTATTGGAATTTTAACACGAATACTTCGAATTTAAATTCCAATACGTGGAATTTTTAAGAAAAAGAAGATTATTCTTTGATGTTTTTTACCTAAAAACAAAGGAAAAAGCGGGAGTCTCAACAGAGGCTCCCGCTTCGCTGTTACAAAGATACGAAATTTTCGCCTCCAAACCAAGAAATGTTAAAAAGCGGAAGCCTGAATAATATATCATGACGCAGAGTGTTAAGAATTTATTTCACATGAAAAGCTTTTGTATTGATTTTATAATTTTTAGACATTAGGGAAGGAGCAAACCCGACAAAAAA
The DNA here is from genome assembly GCF_002933955.1 of Prevotella sp. MGM2. Lineage (GTDB taxonomy): Bacteria > Bacteroidota > Bacteroidia > Bacteroidales > Bacteroidaceae > Alloprevotella. The sequence continues at coordinate 15,017 of NZ_BEWW01000124.1, read as the reverse complement.
TCTTATTTTTGCAAAATAATTATTTACAGACTAACACAAAAACAATTCTCTTATTTGTCTTTAATTCTAATAAAATGAATAAGTACGTGAAATGGGGCATCATCGGTGTGGTGGTGCTGGGTTTTGCCGGTTTGGGCATTTACAATTTCGTTCCTCGTGAAAACAGTGAACTGAAAGAGGCACCTCAAAAGCAAAAAGGCAAGGACAAAACGCTCAATGTGCGTTATACTGTGTTGAAAGAGCAGACACTTTCTGACGGTATTTACGTAAGCGGTACGCTTAATCCCGATGAGGAAGTGGATCTGAGTTTTGAATCGCCAGGTAAGATCACCAATATTTATTTCAAAGAAGGTGCCCGCGTGGCCAAGGGGACTTTACTGGCCAAAATCAATGATGCGCCGCTTCAGGCACAGCTCCGCAAACTTCAGGCGCAGCTCAAGTTGATGCAGGACCGCCTTTACCGTCAGCGGGCATTATTGGAGAAGGAGGCCGTGAGCAAGGAATCCTTCCAGGAGGCTGAGGCCAATCTTTCAACCCGCCGTGCCGAAATAGATATGGTAAAAGCCGAAATAGAACAAACGGAATTGCGTGCGCCGTTTGATGGCGTAATCGGTTTACGGCAAGTCAGCGTTGGTGCCTATGCCACAACCTCTACCACAGTGGCCACACTGACCAAGATGTCACCCTTAAAGGTGGAGTTCAGCATTCCGGAGCGTTATGCGGGAGAGCTGAGGCCCGGCGCCAAACTGACGTTTACGGCTGAGGGTGACCTCACACCGCGTGAAGCGGTGGTATATGCCACCGCCGCACAAGTGAATACCGACACGCGTACTTACACCGTCAGGGCGCGCTATGCCAATGCCGATGGAAAACTGGTGCCCGGACGTTACGTCAATGTCAATCTTGTGGCCCGCGAATATGGCAGAACCCTTGCCGTTCCCAGCGAAGCGCTGGTTTCCGAAATGGGTGTGGATAAAGTATTTCTATGTAAAAACGGCACGGCCGTTCCCGTTGAAATTAAAAAAGGACTGCGTACGGACTCACAGGTTCAGGTGCTGAGCGGAGTGAGTGTGGGCGACACCGTGATAATCAGCGGTACAATGCAGTTGCGCACAGGTCAGAAAGTAAAACTAACCCGATAAGCCATGAACATATCCGAACTAAGTATACGCCGTCCGGTTTTGGCTACGGTTTTCACGCTGGTTATCCTGATATTCGGAGCCATCGGCTATTTGACGCTCGGCGTGCGTGAATATCCTTCGGTCGATAATCCGATAATTTCCGTTACCTGCTCCTATCCAGGCGCCAATGCCGATGTGATAGAAAACCAGATAACGGAACCTTTGGAGCAGAACATCAACGGTATTCCCGGCATACGTTCCCTCACCAGTGTGAGCCAGCAGGGGCAAAGCCGTATTACGGTAGAGTTTGAACTTTCCGTCGATCTGGAAACTGCCGCTAACGATGTGCGCGACAAAGTGTCGCGTGCACAGCGCAACCTGCCGCGTGACTGCGATCCGCCCACCGTTTCGAAAGCCGATGCCGATGCCATGCCCATCATGATGGTGGCTGTTCAGAGCGACAAACGTTCTCTGTTGGAACTGAGCGAAATAGCCGATCTTACGGTGAAAGAGCAGTTGCAGACTATTCCGGAAGTGAGCAGTGTGTCCATTTGGGGTGAAAAACGCTACTGTATGCGCCTTTGGCTCGATCCGGTGAAGATGTCGGGCTACGGCATCACTCCTATGGATGTGAAGAATGCCCTTGATCGCGAGAATGTAGAACTTCCTTCCGGCTCGATTGAGGGAAATACAACAGAGCTGTCTATCCGCACCATGGGGCAGATGCACACAACGGAAGAGTTCAATAATCTCGTCATTAAGGAAAGCGACGGACGTATTGTCCGCTTCAGCGACATCGGTACAGCAGAACTCAGTTCGCGCGATTTGAAGAGCTATATGAAAATGAACGGTGTGCCGATGGTCGGCGTGGCCGTTGTGCCGCAGCCCGGCGCCAACCACATCAACATAGCCGATGCCGTGCGGGAACGCATGGAACTGATGAGGAAAGATCTTCCCGAAGATGTAAAGTATGATTACGGCTTTGACAACACCCGTTTCATACGTGCTTCCATCAACGAGGTAAAGACAACGGTTTATGAGGCGTTTCTGCTGGTTATCATCATCATCTTCCTCTTCTTGCGCGACTGGCGCGTGACGCTCATCCCCTGCATTGTCATTCCGGTGTCACTCATCGGCGCATTCTTCATCATGTATCTGTGTGGTTTCTCCATCAATGTGCTCTCAATGCTGGCCATTGTGCTGGCCGTAGGTCTGGTGGTGGATGACGCCATCGTTATGACAGAGAATATCTACATACGGATAGAACGGGGCATGAAGCCCTTTGAAGCCGGCATCGAAGGTGCCAAGGAAATCTTCTTTGCCGTTATATCCACCACCATTACGCTGGTGGCTGTATTCCTTCCTATCGTGTTTATGGAAGGCACCACCGGCCGGCTTTTCCGGGAGTTCAGTTTTGTAGTGGCGGGTTCGGTGATCATATCCTCGTTTGCGGCTTTGACATTCACGCCGATGCTCGCCACCAAACTGCTTGTGAAACGCGAAAAGCAAAATTGGTTTTATCGAGCTACAGAGCCTTTTTTTGAGGGACTTAACCGGATATATGTCCGCTCGCTTGGCGCTTTCCTGCGCCATCGCTGGCTGGGTGTTGCCATAATGGTAGCCGCTCTGGGCGTCAGTGGATGGCTTTGGACTACTATCCCGTCTGAAATGGCACCGCTTGAAGACCGTTCGAGCATCACGGTGCGTACCACTGGACCGGAGGGAGTCACTTATGAATACATGCGTGATTATACGGAAGACATCAACCGTTTGGCCGACTCTCTGGCACCCGATGCAGCCTTTATCACTGCACGCGTTTCGGCTTCGTCGGGTAACGTGCAGATTACGTTGAAGGACCTTTCCGAGCGCCAGTATACGCAGATGGATGTGGCGGAGCGGCTTTCGAAAGCGGTGCGTGAAAAGACTGATGCCCGCGCTTTTGTGCAGCAGCAGTCAACCTTTGGCGGACGTCGTGGCGCCATGCCTGTGCAATATGTTCTGCAGGCCAGCAATATCGAAAAATTGCAGGAGGTGTTGCCAAAGTTCATGGCCAAGGTTTATGATAATCCCACCTTCCAGATGGCGGATGTCGATTTGAAATTCTCCAAGCCTGAAATACGCTTGAGCGTTAACCGCGAAAAAGCGAATCTGATGGGAGTCAGTACCCGCGACATCGCTCAAACACTTCAATACGGCTTGAGCGGTCAGCGAATGGGCTATCTCTATATGAACGGCAAGCAGTATGAAATTGTGGGGGAAATCAACCGTCAGCAACGCAACGATCCCAACAATCTGAAGTCCATCTATATGCGCAGCAGTGATGGCAAGATGATCCAAATGGAAAATCTGGTGGAACTGGACGAGAGCATAGCGCCGCCGAAACTTTACCGTTATAACCGCTTTGTATCGGCTACGATTTCCGCAGGTTTGGCCGAGGGCAAAACAATCGGGGAAGGGCTCGATGAAATGGATAAAATAGCCAAGAGTACTTTGGATGAGACATTCCGGACGGCCCTTGCCGGCGACTCTAAAGAATTTCGTGAGAGCTCATCCAGTCTTTTCTTTGCTTTCGGACTGGCTTTGTTGCTGATTTATCTGATTCTCGCAGCTCAGTTTGAAAGTTTCAAAGATCCGTTTGTCATCATGCTCACTGTGCCTTTGGCCATTTGCGGGGCATTGGTTTTCATGAGTTTTGGAGGCCAGACTATGAATATTTTCAGCCAAATCGGCATCATCATGCTGATAGGTCTTGTTGCTAAAAACGGTATCCTTATTGTTGAATTTGCCAATCAACGCCAACAGCAGGGAGAAGACAAGATGACGGCAATTCGCGAGGCTGCAGCCCAGCGCCTCCGTCCTATCCTGATGACAAGCACTTCTACCATTCTCGGTCTGTTACCGTTGATGTTCGCCACAGGCGAAGGGTGTAACGGCCGTATTGCCATGGGAACAGCCGTTGTAGGCGGTATGCTTTTTTCAACCTTGCTGACGATGTATATCGTTCCTGCCATTTATTCTTATGTATCAACCAATCTCGTTCATAAAAAGAAGAAAGGATGAAAAGGTTATTTCTGTTTTTTATATCCGCTGCTTTTTTCAACGGTCCGCTCTTTTCGCAGGTCGTTTCGCTTAAATCCTGTTTGGAAACCGGATTAAAGAATAATTATTCCCTGCGCATTGTGCGTAATGAGCAACGCATTGCCGAAAACAACGTTACTCGCGCCAATGCCGGTTATCTGCCGTCTGTGAACGCATCGGCCGGCTATACGGGAAGCCTGGACAGCCGTAACACTAAAAACCGTGGCTCGGGCGCTGTTACACGCGACAGGAATGTTGTGGATAATACGTTTAATGCCGGCATCAATGCAGAATGGACGATTTTCGATGGCTTTAAAATTCAGACGAACTATTTGAGGTTGCAGGAGTTGCGCCGCCAGAGCGCCACACAGACGCGTATTGCCATTGAAGATTATATGGCCGATCTGGCAGCCGAATATTATAACTTCGTCCAGCAGCGCATCCGCATGCGTAATCTTCAGTATGCGGTAGCCCTGTCCCGTGAGCGTCTTCGCATTGTGCGCGAACGTTATATAATAGGAAGTAATTCACGCCTCGACCTTCAGCAGGCACAAGTGGACTTTAATGCCGACAGCGCCCAAAGCCTCAAGCAGCAAGAATTACTGGTCACTTCGCTTATCCGCCTTAATGAACTGATGGCCGTAAAGGATGTGGGTAGCCGGATTACCGTCAGAGATTCGACCATAAATGTAGATGCTTCCCTGACGTTTGACAGTTTGTGGGTAGCGACCTTGCAGTCAAATGCCTCTCTCTTTAAAGCTGCCCAAAACCGGACTTTGGCCGAACTGGATTTCAAAAGCGTCCGCAGCCGCGATTATCCCTATATCAGGCTGAACGCCAATTATGGCTATACCTATAACAGCTATGGGACAGGCGCTTCTCAGAGCCGTCAGAACTGGGGTGGGGATGTCAGCGTTACGGTTGGTTTGAAGCTGTTTGACGGCAACCGTCAGCGGGAACGGCGCAATGCACAAATCAATATCGAGAATGCGGAACTGGCTCAGCGCGATTTGGAAATATCATTGCATGCCGATCTTGCCGACCTGTGGCAAGCCTACCAGAACAATATTCGCCTGCTTTCTCTTGAACGGGAAAATTTGAATGCCGCGGAAGAAAATCATTTCATAGCCTGTGAACGTTATTTGCTAGGCGATCTCTCCGGCATTGAAATGCGCGAAGCGCAAAAGAGTTTGCTGGATGCCGAAGAGCGGATATTGGTAGCGGAATATAACACAAAACTCTGCGAAATTTCTTTACTCCAGATCAGCGGAGGCATCATGGCCTATTTGGAACGCGAGTAATGCCGTGTATACAAAAAAACTTAAGGTAAAATACCGAAACCCTACGTGTAGTGAACATTCTTTAGCAAATAAACATTACAATTCATTTAATATACCTATCTTTGCAGAGAAGAACAATTAAATTATCTAATATTTTTTATAACTATGAAATTAAATAAAGTTTTAGCATTTGCCTTTGCCGCACTCGTTGCTTTAGGCGGACAGACGGTTCAGGCGCAGTCTCTTTCCCCTTCTACGAAGTGGCATTGGGACAAAGGTACCATTGTTGTTGAAGACCCCGTTCGGCCTGCTGGCCAGCAGCACGTGCTTGGTCTTACGGTACCCAAGATGAAAACCGTTCGCGTGGCTTTTGTCGGACTCGGCATGCGTGGTCCCGGTGCCGTTGCACGTTTTACCCATATTCCCGGTGTAGAAATCGTGGCACTCTGCGATTATGAAGAAGCACGTGCGGAAAAATGTCAGGGATATCTGAAAAAGGCCGGTCTGCTCCCTGCCGCCATCTATTCCGGCGAAAAAGGCTATGAAGAACTCTGCAAGCGTCCTGACATCGACCTCGTTTACGTGGCTACCGACTGGGATCACCACTTCCCCGTAGCAAAGTGCGCCCTCGAAAACGGTAAGAACACTGCTATTGAAGTTCCTTCGGCCATGAACCTCGAACAGTGCTGGGAGCTTATCAACCTCTCTGAGAAGACCCGTAAGCACTGCATGATTCTAGAAAACTGCTGCTATGACTGGTTCGAACTCCGTGCCCTCAATATGGCTCAGAACGGCGTGTTCGGCGAAGTTCTCCGCGCACAGGGAGCTTATATCCATAATCTTGATGATTTTTGGGGTTCTTATTGGTCAAATCCCAAGAACGATCCGGAAAAACTCGGCTGGCGCATGAAATACAACAAGGAAAACCGTGGTGATGTTTACGCCACTCATGGTCTCGGTCCTGTAGCTCAGGTACTCGACATTCACCGTGGCGACCGCTTCACCGTGCTTACGGCTATGGACACAAAATCGGTTCATGGCAAAGAATATGTGGAGAAGAAAACCGGTAAGAAGTGCGAAGAATACCGTAACGGTGACCACACCACCACACTTATGCGTACGGCAAACGGCAAGGTGGTAGAGATTCAGCACAACGTAATGAATCCCCAGCCCTACAACCGTCTTTATCAGCTGACCGGTACGAGAGGTTTCGCCAACAAGTACCCTGTTGCAGGTTATGCCATCGATGCAGCCCAGCTCAAAGCTACGGGCAATGCTCCCAAAGTAGATGATCTCAGTTCTCACGGTTTCATGCCTGAAGCCGAGAAGAAAGCACTTGAAGAGAAGTACGAGCACCCCATCATCAAGAAGTACGGTGCTATGGCAGCCAAGGTTGGCGGCCACGGCGGTATGGACTTCTTCATGGATGCTCGTATGGTTTATTGTCTGCAAAATGGTCTTCCCCTCGACATGGACGTTTATGATCTCGCTGAGTGGTGCTGTCTTGCCGAGCTTGGTTCACTCTCTATGGACAACAATTGCGCTGCCGTTACTTTCCCTGACTTTACTCGCGGCCATTGGAACGAAGTGAAAGGTTATAAGCATGCTTACGCTCCCGAAGCAGAAGAAAAGGCTGCTGAAGCCACTGCCGAAGCTTACACCGCAGCCCAGAAGGAAGCAGTGAAGAATGCCAATGTGTGGGCGCTCTATGATGCAATGAAAAAAGCCGATGCAAAAAATAAGGCAAAAGCTAAGAAAGCTTACGACAAAGCCGTTGCCAAAGCAAAGGCTCAACTCGTAAAGGCTACAGCGAAGAAATAATCCTAAGCAAAAAAGGATTTGCTCATATATGGGGCGGCACAGATATTTGAAGTGCCGCCTCTTTTTTATTTGTTACAGTTAGCGGCACTTATTTAAAAGAATGAAGTATAAAGAATGGTATCATGGTTATTAAACAAAAAAATAGTATTCCTATTTAGATATTTTGTATTTTTGCAGTTGAGCAATTTAAAATACGTGCTCAGGACATAACGAAAAAAGTAAGAAGCGTTGTGCTTTCTTGTAACTTGGAAACGTAGGAAATTTCACGAGTTTACACAAGACAGGTACAGTGGTTCTCACGCGTATAGCGTGGGCTGCTATTCCATTTGTGTAAACGGGTTTTTCCTACGACCTCCAAGTTATAGATGGTATAGTCGGTTCCACGCTTCATATATTCAGTAGGAACAGTGTCAGGCGGAACCGAATGGTGCATAAGCATAATAGAGTTATGTATAAAAGATTTTTGATGACTGCTTTGATGTTTTGTGGTATCAGTTGGGCTTCGTGGGGTGGAACCCCTCTTGTTCGTGGCACCGCACTTCAAGTGAGAATTGTGGAACCAATTGACAGTAAAACGATGACAGAGGCCGTGGCTGTGGTAGAGTATGACGTGAAAGCTAACGGGAAAGTTCTGATAAAGAATGGGACTCCCGTGCAGATACAAGTACAAAGAAAGAAGGCCCGCGGCATAGGCCGTCCAGGCTTTTTGTCTGTCCGATCACTCAGTACACAGGCCGCAGATGGTCAGACTATTCTGTTATCCGGCGGAGTGTTAAAAGTTGAAGGACAGAGTAATAAAGGTTTGGTGTAGGTCTTGGATTTTTCGTTTGGCCATGTTTAGGGTGTCTGGCAATTAAAGGCGAACAGGCAGAAATAGAGGCAGGTACAGTACTCAATAATGTTTTAGTTGCCAGTGATTGTTTGGTAGAATGATTCCATCTTAATTCCAGTAAAGAAGCAAAATGTTTATCATTACATATCATCAGCCGGATTTATATCGGGAATTGGTGGAATCCGATTGAAGATAGAGAGTAATATCATTTTAACACAATTCGCTTTTCGACGAAAAGCGAATTGTGTTAAAACTGCGACAGCGCCTCCTCCGTGTTCTCTTCCAGACATGATCAGTCATCGCACTTCAAGCGCAGGAGTACTTTGCGAAGATAATCTGCGTCTTAGAGGTACTTGTTGTTTTTGTGGTTTTTTCTAACGTTTTGTTTGTTATATAATGAATATTGTTTACATTTGCATTTCTATAGGTTTTATAAACTTTCGAAAAATAATATAGTCTGAGCATGAAACACAAGTTACGCAGCGCTTTCAGCACTGAAGGCCGGCGTATGGCCGGAGCCCGCGCCCTGTGGGTTGCCAACGGCATGAAGCGCGAACAGTTCGGCAAACCGATTATTGCCATTGCCAATTCTTTCACACAGTTTGTGCCAGGGCATACACATCTTCACGAAGTGGGGCAACTCGTCAAGCGCGAAATAGAGAAACTGGGATGCTATGCAGCCGAGTTCAATACCATAGCCATTGATGACGGTATTGCCATGGGGCACGATGGCATGCTCTATTCCTTGCCTTCGCGCGATTTGATCGCCGATTCTGTGGAATACATGGTTAACGCTCACAAGGCAGACGCGCTGGTGTGCATTTCAAACTGCGACAAAATAACACCGGGCATGCTCATTGCTGCCATGCGCCTCAACATCCCGACCGTGTTTGTCAGCGGCGGTCCCATGGAGGCCGGTAAATGGCGCGGTGAGAACGTAGACCTTATCACGGCCATGGTGAAAGGGGCCGATGAAAGTGTAAGCGATGAGGAACTGGCTGAAATAGAAAACCGGGCCTGCCCTGGCTGTGGCTCATGCTCGGGCATGTTTACGGCCAATTCCATGAACTGCCTGACCGAAGCGCTGGGGCTTTCGCTGCCAGGCAACGGCACCATTGTGGCCACTCACGCCAACCGCCGCCGGCTTTTCGAGGATGCTGCGCACTTAATCGTGGCCAACGCCTATAAATATTATGATGAAGGTGACGAGAACATACTGCCGCGCAGTATCGCCATCCGTGAGGCTTTTCTTAACGCTATGACACTTGATATTGCTATGGGCGGATCCACTAACACTATACTCCACCTTCTGGCCATCGCTAACGAAGGAGGTGTGGATTTCAAGATGGAAGACATCGACAGCCTGAGTCGCAAAGTGCCTTGCCTGTGCAAACTTTCACCGAACACACAGCGTTTCTCCATACAGGAATGCAACCGCGCCGGCGGAGTGCTCGGTATTTTGGGCGAACTCTCCAAGGCTGGACTGCTCACTCTCGAAACCCGTCGGGTCAACGGTGCCACACTGGGCGAGGATATTCAAAAATATGATATTACGGCCCTTTCGGTAAGTCCCGACGCCGACCGCATCTATCACAGCGCTCCGGCCGGACGTTTCAGCACTGTCATGGGAAGTCAGGACACCCGCTGGAAACAACTCGACACCGACCGCGCTGAAGGTTGCATCCGCGATGTTGCACACGCCTATACAAAAGACGGCGGACTAGCCGTACTCTTTGGCAACATTGCCCGCAACGGCTGTGTAGTCAAGACGGCTGGCGTAGAAGAGACCTTATGGCATTTCTGCGGTCCGGCACGAGTATTCGACTCTCAGGAAGCTGCCTGCGAGGGCATTCTCTGCGGAGCGGTAAAGGCTGGCGATGTGGTGGTAATCACTCACGAAGGCCCCAAAGGCGGACCGGGCATGCAGGAAATGCTCTATCCCACCTCTTACATCAAGAGCCGTCATCTGGGCAAAGCCTGCGCACTTATCACCGACGGGCGCTTCTCAGGAGGTACATCGGGCCTGAGTATCGGACACATATCTCCCGAAGCGGCTGCCGGCGGCAACATCGGCAAAATTGTGGACGGCGACATTATCGAGATCGACATCCCTTCACGAAGCATCAACGTCCGACTGACCGATGAAGAACTCAACGCCCGACCTATGCGATCGCTGCAACGCAAGAGAACCGTGTCGAAAGCTCTCAGGGCCTACGCCTCAATGGTGTCGAGCGCCGATAAGGGTGGTGTGCGGATGGTTGACTGAAACGTCGACTGCCTGCTGCAATAAAATCCTTTTTCGCACATCACGAAAGACCGGCTGATAAAACTCGTCACATTAACCTCCACTCCTTATCGCTATACATTATTATATATACCAGAACTATGACTACGGACAATTTATATCCTGAAAAAATATCCGGCGCAGAAATACTCATGCGTTCGCTTGTGGCCGAAGGTGTGGAAACACTTTTCGGCTATCCCGGCGGTGCCATCATGCCGGTTTACGATGCCCTTTACGACTATCGCGACCGCCTGAACCATATCCTCGTGCGTCACGAACAGGCCGCCGCCCACGCTGCCGAAGGCTATGCCCGTGTGAGCGGCCGTGTGGGAGTATGTCTTGTAACAAGCGGTCCTGGTGCCACCAACACCATTACTGGCATAGCCGATGCCATGATGGACAGCACGCCCATTGTGGTTATCATGGGACAGGTAGGCGCACAAATGCTCGGGTCTGACGCTTTTCAGGAATGCGACATGGTGGACATTACGCAGCCTATTTGCAAATGGGCTTATCAGATCCGTTCGGCCAAAGACGTGGCATGGGCCGTGAGCCGTGCTTTCTACATAGCCGGCAGCGGCCGGCCGGGCCCCGTAGTGCTCGATTTTGCAAAAAATGCCCAGATGGAACTGGCGGAATATCTTCCGGCCAAAATAGATTTTATCCGCAGTTACGTGCCCGTACCATCCACACCTCCGGAAAGCATCGAACAGGCAGTAGCACTCATCAACGGGGCTGAACGTCCCTTGGTGCTTGTAGGTCAGGGTGTTGAACTGGGACACGCACAGGACGAGCTGCGTACAATGATAGAAAAATGCGGCGCTCCGGCGGGCTGCACGCTGCTAGGGCTGTCGGCCTTGCCGTCAGACCATCCGCTCAATGTCGGCATGCTGGGCATGCATGGAAGTCTGGGAGCCAACAAAAACACACAGAAATGCGATGTGCTCATAGCCGTAGGCATGCGCTTTGACGACCGTATCACCGGCAAGCTGGACACTTATGCCCGTCAGGCAAAAATCATTCATTTCGACATTGACACTTCGGAATTCAATAAAAACGTCAAGGTAGACGTTGCCGTGCCGGGCGACTGTAAACACACCCTACAGGCCGTAACAGCTTTGCTCAATGAGCGGGAACACACGGAATGGCGCGAAAGTTTCCGCCTCTATGACCGCGAAGAAGCGGCAAAAATCATTTTGCCGCAAACACAACCTGACAGCGGCCCGCTTCGTATGGCAGAAGTCGTAAGAAAAGTTTCGGAAATGACCCGCAACGAAGCCATTCTCGTTACCGATGTAGGGCAAAACCAAATGTTCGCAGCCCGTTACTTCAAATTTACCAAGAAACGCAGTCTGGCCACTTCAGGCGGAATGGGCACCATGGGCTATGGACTTCCCGCAGCCATCGGCGCCACTTTTGGTGCATCCGACCGGACTGTATGTCTGTTTCTAGGTGACGGCGGTCTGCAAATGACCATAGAGGAACTGGGAACCATCATGGAACAGGGCGCCCCGGTAAAAATCATCCTGCTCAACAATAACTATCTGGGTAACGTGCGGCAATGGCAGGCTTTGTTTTTCAAACGCCGCTACTCTTTCACACCAATGATGAACCCCGACTATGAAAAAATAGCTCAAGCCTACAATATACCTGTACGTACGGTTACGCAGCGCGCCGAACTGGAAACCGCCATCACCGAGATGCTGGCCGCTCCCGGGGCCTTTCTCCTGCAAGCCGCCGTGATGGAGGAAGACAACGTACTCCCGATGTGCTGTCCGGGCCACGATGTCGACGATATGATGGTGAGCATCTGAGAATGACAGCCTTAATTATTCCTCCCACTTATTCAATTTACCTCTCACTCTTTTCAAATAAAAGAATTATGAGTACCGACAACAAGAACGCGGCTAACGGCCCAACACTGTATACGATCATTGTTTTTTCGGAAAACCTCGCCGGCGTGCTCAATCAGGTAACAAATGTCTTCACACGCCGCCAGCTCAACATTGAAAGCCTCAACGTGTCGCCGTCGGGCATCGGAAAAGTACACCGCTACACCATCACATGCTATTCCGACGAGGCGACCATCCGCACCTTAACGAAGCAGATAGAGAAAAAGATAGACGTCATACAGGCGCAATATTTCACCAACGATGAAATATACGTGATGGAGCAGGCTCTCTATAAAATTGCCACGGCGAAGCTTTTGGAAAACAAGGAGATATCGAAAGCCATCCGTTTTCACGACAGTAAAATAGTTGAAGTCAACTCCACCTATTCCATCGTCTCGAAAGAAGGCATGCCGGAAGGCATCATGAACCTCTACCACAAACTCAAGAGTTTCGGCTGCCTGTTGCAGTTCGTGAGTTCCGGAGTGGTGGCCGTCACCAAAAGCCGCCGCGAGGAATTGAGCGAGTTTCTTGAACTGCGCGAAGAAGAATACCGCCAGCGAACACGCCGGTAACACACATACAATCCATTCAATATCAATGATGATGAATTCAGAACATATAGGCCGCTATCCCTTCACCGTCGAACCGTTCTCGGAAGACTACAAAGGCAGGCTGTCATGGGGATTTTTGGGCAACCATCTGCTGCGATGCGCCAGTCTGCACGCCGGCAGCCACGGCTTCGGATACGATGAAATGCAGGAAACACGTCATGTGTGGGTATTGTCGCGTCTTGTGGTAGAGCTGGAGGAAATGCCGCGCACAGGCGATAAATATACCGTAGAGACATGGGTGTCGGCCATCTACCGGCAATTCAACGACCGACTTTTCGCCATCACAGGCGAGTCCGGCCGCGTTTTCGGCTACGGTCACAGCGTATGGGCCCTTATCGACATGGATAGCCGCCAGCCCATGGAACTGGAAGCATTGCCCGACGGCGGATTTTCCAGTGCTGTAACAGACAGGAAAATACCCATCAAAGGTCCCGGCCGCATCCGCGTGAAAAACACTATACCCGATTGCACGCTCACCGCCCGCTACAGCGACCTCGACATCAACCGCCATGTCAATTCCATACGTTACATTGAAATGATGCTCGATCTCTTCCCGAAAAGTCTGTTCGACTCACATCGGGTGAAACGGATGGAAGTGGCCTACAGTGCCGAAGCTTATTTCGGCGACCGGCTGTCTTTTTTCAAGGACGACGGGGAAGACGGCAGCTATGCCGTAGAAGTGCGCAAACAGGACGGAACTCCAGTGGTAAAGGCCGTCATCACCTTCGACAAAGAGGCGTAAGTTTCCTGTAAAAAAAAGAAAAAACAATTTAATAACCGGATATTAAACACAAACGTAAAATGGCAAAAATGAATTTTGGCGGCGTCATCGAAGAAGTAATGACCCGCGAAGAGTTTCCTCTCGAAAAGGCACGTGAAGTACTCAAGAATGAAACCATAGCCGTGTTAGGCTACGGTGTTCAGGGACCCGGACAGGCATGCAACCTGCGCGACAACGGCTTCAACGTTATCGTAGGCCAGCGTCCCGGCAAAACCTACGACAAGGCTGTGGCCGACGGATGGGTGCCCGGAGAGACACTCTTCAGCCTTGAAGAAGCCGCCCAGCGCGGCACCATTGTCTGCATGCTCCTTTCAGACGCGGCACAAATGCAGTTGTGGCCCACAATCAAGCCCTATCTCACAGCCGGAAAAACGCTTTATTTCTCCCACGGCTTCGCCATTAACTGGAGCGACCGTACTGGCGTGGTGCCTCCCGCTGACATTGATGTCATTCTTGTAGCTCCCAAAGGCTCCGGCACGTCACTGCGGACGATGTTTCTCGAAGGCCGGGGGCTCAACTCCTCTTATGCCGTGTATCAGGACCATTCCGGACAGGCTCTTGAGAAGGTGCTTGCCTTCGGCGTAGGCATCGGTTCGGGCTATCTCTTCGAAACCACCTTCAAGCGCGAAGCTACCAGTGATCTTACCGGTGAACGCGGTTCTCTCATGGGCGCCATACAGGGACTTCTGCTGGCACAATATGAAGTGTTGCGCGAAAACGGCCATACCCCCTCTGAGGCGTTCAACGAAACTGTAGAGGAACTCACCCAGAGCCTTATGCCCCTCTTTGCCAAGAACGGTATGGACTGGATGTATGCTAACTGCTCTACTACCGCCCAACGCGGCGCACTCGACTGGATGGGTCCGTTCCATGATGCCATAAAGCCGGTGGTGGAAAAACTCTATCACAGTGTGGCTACCGGCAACGAAGCCCAGATTTCCATTGACAGCAATTCACAGCCCGACTATCGCATGAAACTTGAAGAAGAGCTCCGCGCTCTGCGTGAAAGCGAAATGTGGCGCACCGGTGAAACCGTTCGTCAGCTGCGTCCGGAAAACAATTAAAATGAAACACGGTTCTTGCCTGCCTGCAAGCGGCAAGGACTGTCAATTCGCATTAATGCCGGCAATGATTTTTTAAGAATCATTGCCGGCATTTAATATGGATGCACATATCGTGCCAAAGTGAAAAACATCATCTTTTGAAGGACCGGAACAGGTTATTGACTTTAACGTTTTTAACTTCTGATTACACTTTGAAGTGTTAAAACGTAGGTTGTCAGTATGGGAAATGAAAAAGTCCGTACCGGAATTTCAA